>NZ_JAHNZW010000006.1:0-306772 GCF_026931025.1 Sporosarcina sp. G11-34
TTGTGTTGATAATGCCAACCTTGATCTGAATGGATTGTGGTGCGATATTTTGCGTTTCTTACGATGTCGAGTGCTTCTTCTAAAGGCTTCATCACAAAATCAAGAGTAGGATGCATATTCATACCGTGGGAGAGAATCTCTCCATTATACATATCCATCATCGGACTGAGATAAAGTTTACGTTCATCTAAACATTTAAACTCCGTTATGTCCGTTGTTAGTTTTTGGTACGGGATAGGTGTGTTAAAGCGACGGTTCACCAGGTTCTTTGCCACTGTACCTACGGTACCATTGTAGGAACTATAGCGACGTGATTTCCGAGTAAACTTTGTCCCCTTCAATCCGAGCTTGTGCATGATTCGTTGTACTTTTTTGTGGTTCACTAGAATATCGCGATTTCGTAATTCTAATTGAATCCTTCGGTAACCATAATTCCCATCATGTTCAGTGAAAATAGATTGGATGGTTTCTTCGAGCTCTTGATTTGGATTGTCTTTTTTCAATCGTTTTAAATGATAGTGGTAAGACGACTCTGGAATATCTACAATCTCCAAGACATCCTTCAGTCGGAATTTATCCTTGAGTTCGAATGATAGCGCTGTTTGTGCCTTTCGAGATAGCCGTCCGGATCCATCTGAAAAGCTTTTAACTTTTTTAAGTACGCTACCTCCAGACGCAAGAGTTCATTCTCTCGTTCTAATTTCTGTTCACGTGTCATCTCGTCCTTTGAAGTAAGCTGTGTGCTTTTGACGTTCTTCGCTTTATCAAACATGGCTGGCCTTCCTCTCGGTTGGTCCAGGGCTTCCGCGCCACCTTCAAGAAACTTCTTATTCCATGAAGAAATCATAGGTGGATTCGTTAGGCCGAAGTGAAGTGCCGTTTCTGTCAGCGAAGCGCCTGTCCTTTTTATAAAGCTTAGTACATCGAGCTTGAATTGAACAGAATAAACTTCGTTACTTTCCTTTCTAAATAATCCTTCTACACCATACTCCTTGTATACTAGTACCCAATTTTTGATCTGTGTAGTGGATTTTATTTTATATTTTTCAGCTAACCGTTTATATCCAAGTAGTCCCGCCAGATATTCACGCACAATCATTACTTTAAATTCGTCACTATATTTAGCCATAATAAAACACCCCAAAAGTTAGTTTTCAACTCTAACTTTTGGGGTGCACTACAAATCTGATTTTCGGAACAGCTTTTTATTAGTTTAGTAACGCTTTTACTTTAGAGATTACGTTCTCTTCACTGAAACCGTACTTTTCGATAACAGTATTTCCTGGAGCACTTGCACCGAATGTATCGATTGTAATAAGTTCTCCCTCGTCGCCAACATACTTATGCCAGCCAAGTGATGCACCCATTTCAATACCTACGCGTTTTTTCACGTCTTTCGGTAGAACACTTTGTTTATATTCCACGTCTTGCTTCTCAAATAGATCCCATGAAGGCATGGAAACGACAGATACATCGATACCTTCTGCTTTTAACTTCTCTTGTGATGCTACAGCCAAGCTCACTTCAGATCCCGTCGCAATAAGAATTGCATCTGGTTTTTCTTTAGTTGCCGGAGAAACAATATAAGCACCTTTTTTAACGCCTTCCATTGCTTGTTCCGCTGATTTCGGTAGAACTGGCAAGTTTTGACGTGACAGTATAAGAGCTGTCGGTGTGTTTTTAGATGACACAGCAATATTCCATGCAGCAGCTGTTTCGTTTGCATCTGCAGGACGAATGACAGATAAGCCCGGCATTGCACGAAGTGATGCTAACTGTTCAACTGGTTCATGTGTTGCTCCATCTTCTCCAACTGCAACGCTATCATGTGTAAATACATATGTCACAGGAACGCCCATAATTGCAGACAACCTGATGGCAGGACGGACGTAGTCACTGAACACGAAGAATGTTCCACCGAATACATGCAATCCACCGTGAAGTGCCATTCCGTTAAGTGCAGTTCCCATTGCAAATTCCCTAACTCCGAACCATATATTACGGCCAGAGTAATCGGATGGCAAGAAGTCACCAGACTCTTTAATTGTCGTATTATTCGAACCTGCTAAATCGGCACTTCCGCCAAACAACGATGGAACTTGCGTGGCAATTGCATTAATCGCCTGTCCGGATGCAACGCGAGTTGCAAGGGAGTTTCCTACTTCGTACGTTGGAAGAGATTGTTCGAATTGTTCCGGTAACTTGCCGTCAATCGCGTCTTTCAATTGGTTTGCAAGTTCCGCATGTTCTGCTTCATACTTTTCGAATAGGTCATTCCATGCTTGCTCTTTTTGAACACCTAATACTTCTGCCGCGTCTTGGAATGCTTCGTATACGCCATCTGGCACATGGAAATCTTCCTCAAACGTCCACTTGTAATAGTCTTTTGTCAGTTTCATTTCATCTTCACCAAGCGGTGCACCGTGTGCCGCGGATTTACCTGACTTGTTAGGTGAACCGTATCCGATGACTGTTTTTACTTCAATCATCGTTGGACCGCCGACATTCCCTTTTGCTTTTTCAATCGCTTCAGAGACAATAGCAATATCATTGCCATCTTCGACACGGATATAATTCCATCCGTATGATTCGAAGCGTTTTTGAATGTTTTCAGAAAATGACATATCGAGTTCGCCGTCTAGAGAAATATCGTTACTGTCATATAAAACAATTAGTTTGTTTAGTTGTAAATGACCCGCTAGTGAAATGGCTTCAGCAGCAACGCCTTCCATTAAATCACCATCCCCACAAAGTGCGAATGTGTGGTGATCCACAATGTTAAAATCGGCTTTGTTATATGTAGCAGCAAGGTGTTTTTCAGCCATTGCCATACCAACAGCCATACCAATACCTTGTCCAAGTGGACCTGTTGTCGCTTCAACACCAACAGTATGTCCGTATTCCGGATGTCCTGGAGTTAAAGAGCCCCATTGTCTAAAGTTTTTAATTTCCTCCATTGGAAGGCCATAACCTCCAAGGTGAAGTAGGCTATAAAGAAGCATTGAGCCATGCCCCGCTGATAAAACAAAACGGTCGCGGTTAAACCACTGCGGATTTGATGGGTTGTGATGCATATGTTTTGTCCAAAGCGTATAAGCCATCGGTGCAGCGCCCATAGGTAGTCCAGGGTGTCCAGAATTTGCTTTTTCAATTGCATCAATTGAAAGTGTACGTATCGTGTTAATTGCAAGTTGATCGATTTGTTTAGTCATTTAAGTACTTCCCTTCCCAGCTATATCTTTTCTACATCTCTTAGTTTAGTCAAACGGCAGAGTAAATACAATATGCAAGGCCAATCTGACACTTAGTTGAGATACTTTCCATCACGCGCACGTTTCACTTTTTCCGGTGTTACATCGTTTCCTTCAGGATCCACCACTTTTACATGTTCAATCGTTTCACGCATCGAAGAACGGAATGTCTCAAGATATTCTTTGCGAAGATTCGTTTGTTCTTTCGCTTCTTCAATTGAAAGACCTGTCGTTTTCGATTTTTTTGAAAGCTCATTAATTCGATTTATTTTTTCTTTAGAAAGCATTTTTTATTCCTCCATCTTTATAGTACAGAATGATTTAAAGAGTATACAAAAAGAGCAGGAAGTGCAACAAATCAGCCTTCTTGCTCCATTTCATATTCTTTAAACCTGCGATGGACGGTTGCCTTACTTACATCGTGGCCGAGCCCTTTAAGAACCCCCGTAATCTCTTCGTAAGTTAACCCTTTATCACGAAGTGCCACTATTTCACTGACAGGAACCTCCAACCGCTCACGACCTTCAGCGTTCCCTTTATTCTTCAAATTCTTTTCAGGACGATATCCTTCTCGTACTGCTCTTTTCATACCGCGTCTAATTTTCGCATTGTGCAATTTCCGCTGATACTCTTCTACAATAGACAATATTTCTAGAAGCATTGTATCCATTTCATTCAATGCGATTGGGCCGCTTTCACTATATGTATAGATTTCCGTCTCTGTTTTTGCAAGGAGATGCAGCACGGCCATTCGGGCATTGCCTCGTCCAAGTCTTGTCTCATCTTGAATAAGCACCGTCTGAATTTTCTCTTCACGAACAAATTCTAACAGATCAAGTAAACCTTCCCGGTCCATATCGAACCCACTATGTTTGTCTCTAAATGTTTCGACATGTGTAAGCCCTAACTCATCGGCTAGTTGCTCTAGCTCCTCTTCTTGCCTTGACAATGACATTTCCTGTTCTTCTTTCTCTGTACTCACCCTACAATAGATTACACACTTCTTAACTCGTTCGCTCAATCCTTATCACCTGCTAAATTAGTTGCAATGTCATTTCTATCCATGGCATTGACTCTCGGTATTTTCAAATCATGTCCTATTTGTATATTAACAGATGTAAGGTTATTTAATTTCATCACTTGTTCAATCCATTTTTCAGAAGATATATTATCGCCGTATTGTACCGAAAGACCCCATAACGTGTCCCCTTCTGATATCGTTACTTCTTCCACCGCAAAATCAGCACCTATTTTTTTCGTTCCAATAAATGAAAAAGTAATACATAAGACCAAAATAAGAAGTAAGTAACTGTTGTTTTTAATAAAAGTCATCATTTCTCCCCCTAAGAATGTTTGTTCGGAATACATGTTCTTATATTAATTTAAATATTATTGTTTGTCAACACCTTTTCCAGAACTAACGTTTGCCATTTTTATATAGCGCTGATATACTAATGTTAATGAATTGTTTCTTTTCGGTAGTGGAAAACTACTAGACACAAAGAAACGAACAAACTACTATTTGAGGGGTGAATTTCATGAAAAAAATTTCAAAACGCCAAGAAGACATTATGACTTTTATCAAAGATGAAGTGAAAACAAAGGGATATCCACCATCCGTAAGAGAAATTGGAACTGCGGTAGGCCTTGCCTCGAGTTCAACCGTCCACGGGCATCTTGCAAGACTTGAAAGTAAGGGCTACATAAGAAGAGACCCAACAAAACCAAGAGCAATTGAAATTTTAGATCCTGAAGGACTTAACGCGTTTACACCTGGCGTACTAAATGTGCCGCTCGTTGGTAAAGTGACTGCTGGTCTACCAATCACCGCGATTGAAAACATTGAGGAATATTTTCCACTACCAGAATCGTTTGGTACGATGGAAGATAAGTTGTTCATGCTTGAAATTGTAGGAAATAGTATGATTGAGGCTGGAATTCTTAATGGGGACTATGTCGTCGTTAAACAACAGCAATCTGCACAAAATGGAGAAATTGTTGTTGCTATGACAGATGAGGACGAAGCAACTGTCAAACGTTTCTTTAAAGAAAAAGATTACTTCAGACTTCAACCGGAAAACTCTTCAATGGATCCAATCATTGTAGATAACGTATCCATACTTGGTAAAGTTGTCGGCGTCTATCGAATGATTCATTAATATAAAAAGAACTGTTCAGTTCACTCCGCTACAATAGGGTGAAAGAACAGTTCTTTTTTATTTTGTATCAATAAGCTTTTCATCCACAAGCTTGCCAATTGAAGATAACACTGCCGCCTTCACATGCTCATAAGTAAGGCCACCTTGGACATAGGCAGTATATGGCGGCCTGATTGGGCCATCTGCTGTCAACTCGATGCTAGAGCCTTGGATAAATGTTCCCGCGGCCATTATGACATCGTCTGTGTATCCCGGCATATAGGAAGGTTCTGGCGCATAGTGAGCATTGATTGGTGAGTTTTCTTGGATTGTTTGGCAAAACGCAATCATTTGCTCCGCATTACGGAAAGATACAGCTTGAATCAAGTCTGTTCGCTTGTCTGTATAATGCGGTGTCGTATCTAAACCAAAATCCTCGAGAAGGGCTGCCGTAAAGAGGGCGCCTTTAACCGCTTGACTTACCACATGAGGCGCAAGGAAAAATCCTTGATACATTTCAAGTAGTGTATCTAGTGATGCACCTGCTTCTGCACCTAGACCCGGTGATGTCATTCGATATCCGCATTGTTCAACGAGATCTTCACGACCCGCGATGTAACCACCCGTTCTGACAAGTCCGCCACCTGGGTTTTTAATAAGGGAACCTGCCATTAAGTCGACCCCAACTTCCGTCGGTTCTTTCTCTTCGACAAACTCTCCGTAGCAGTTATCGACAAAGACAATTAGTTCAGGATTGACTTCTTTTACTTTACGAACCATTTCACCAATTTCTTCAACCATGAAAGAAGGACGATCTGAATACCCTTTTGAACGTTGGATACCAATCACTTTTGTTTTGCTATGAATATTTTTTATAACTTCTTCAAAGTTAACAGAGCCGTCTTCATTCAAATCAATATGTTTATATGTAATTCCATAATCATTAAGAGAACCCGTGTCTTTACCATTTCCCGAAACGATGGAATCCAATGTGTCGTATGGCTTACCAGTGATATATAATAATTCATCTCCCGGGCGTAAAACCCCAAATAAACTAATCGAAATTGCATGTGTGCCAGATATAATCTGATTTCGTACTAGACAAGATGCAGCGCCAAAAACATCTGCATATACACGCTCTAAAACGTCACGACCTTCGTCGTCATAGCCATAACCAGTCGAACCATTTAAATGGAAATCACTAACTTTGTTCTTTCTAAAAGCAGAAAGTACTTTTCGTTGGTTGTAAAAAGCTATTTTTTCCACGCTAGAGAAAAATGGAACGAGTTTCTGTTCAATTTCTTCTGCTTTTTTAATTAACACATTATTTTCATCATCAAACATATTATTTAATCCTCTTTCTTGTCACATATTCCATACATAATCTTATCAGCTTGTCCGTACAGGTCAATATTTATCATTTTTAAGATTGACAGTTCCCTTAAACTGAGTAAAGTATTTAGTAGTAGTTGGAATTGGGGGAAGTTGCTTGGCTTGGGATGTTTTTAGTTTAATTGGCACAATTGCATTTGCCGTTTCTGGCGCAATTATTGCGATGGAAGAAAAATATGATTTGTTCGGTGTCTATATATTGGGGGTCGTAACTGCATTCGGCGGGGGTGCATTACGCAATCTGCTTATTGGCGCCCCTACGGCCACGCTGTGGGATCAAGGATTTTTGTTTCAAATGGCCCTTATTTCGATCACTGTTGTATTTTTACTCCCTAGTAAATTAATGTCTCACTGGGAGCGCTGGGGTACTTATTTTGACGCGATTGGGCTTGCCGCATTTGCCATACAAGGTGCGCTGTTGGCTGTTCAGTTAGGATTACCCGTCGGTGCTGTTATCGTCGCGGCCGTTTTAACGGGGTCTGGCGGAGGGATTATAAGAGACCTTCTTGCGGGTAGAAAACCTTTAGTCTTTAAGAAAGAAATATACGCCGTTTGGGGTGCCTTAGCTGGGCTTCTAATCGGAGTCGGTCTATTCAAAGAAGGTTTCTCACTTTATGTACTGCTTGTTCTTACAACCGCACTGAGAATATTATCAATCGTTTTCCATTGGAGACTTCCAACTAAAAAAATCGTTAAAAACTAAACAGAGACTCTGACGCAGTCATCACAAAGATGACCTATTCGCAATTGCGCATAGGCCATCTTTTCTTCGTCTTGATATATTGAAATAAAGCAATTTTTTTGTCACTCTTCAGGATTCATTATTACTGTCTTAGATGGTGCAAACGTTGAGATAGCATGTTTATAAATAAGTTGTTGCTTTCCCTCGGACTCCAATAGAATTGTATAATTATCGTAGGATTTAATAAGTCCTTTTAGTTGGAATCCGTTTATTAAAAATATTGTTACAAACGTATTGTCCTTTCGTAACGTGTTTAAGAAAAACTCCTGCATATTGACCTGTTTCATACGCTAACTCCCCCTGTTAGATAACCAAATTTTAAATGCTCTCTTAAGTTGTATTCGCTTTCAACGGTCAAAATCCTTCAATTTATTCAAAATACTCTTTGTTATCACTTCAGCACCCAATTGCGCATCGAACCAAGTAATATCTAGTTTGTTTCGGAAATAAGTCATTTGTCTTTTTGCGTAGTTTCTCGTGTTTTTCTTAATGAGCTCCACTGCCTCATCTACTGATAGGACACCTTCGATGTATTGGTAAAGTTCTTTATAACCAATTGCTTGGACAGACTGAACGCCCCGAATACCTTCTTCCCATAAACCTTTCGCTTCTTCAAGCAAACCTTGCTCCATCATTAAATCAACGCGTTGACCAATTCGTTCATATAATAGTTCACGTTCTACTTGCAGACCGATAATTTGATGGCTATAAAGGGCACTTTTCCCTACATCTTTTTCATGACTCCCTTTTGTTTCGCCTGTTATTTCAATAATTTCAAGCGCACGGATAAGACGTCGATGATTGTTTGGATGTATTTTCTCAGCGGCTACGGGATCTTTTTGAAGTAGTTGTTCATACATTGGGTCGGGGCCTTTTTCTAGTAATTCTTTTTCCAGTCGATCCCTCACTTCTGGATCTGACGCTTCTTCGGTAAAACGAAAATCATACAATACCGCTTGTACATATAGACCCGACCCACCTACGATAATCGGTATTTTCCCTCGCTGTTGAATGTCTTTTATCCACCTGCGGACTTCTGTTTGATATTCAGCAACAGAAAACGAGTCTGTCGGTTCTTTTATGTCGAACATATGATGTGGGATTCCATCCATCTCTTCAGATGTTATTTTCGCCGTCCCAATATCCAATCCCTTATATACTTGCAACGCATCTCCGTTAATAACTTCCCCACCGATTTTTTTTGCGAGTTCAACACTTAAAGCTGTCTTACCTGAAGCTGTAGGACCAACGATTGCGAGGACATCTGGTAAATTCATCATCGATTTGCCATCCAATCCAGAACCTTTTGGGTAGCTTCTTCTTGCTCCGTGTCGTTCAGTATTTCATGTCTTCCCTCGTCATAAAGCAGTACCGTTACATCTTCAATCCCCGCCCGATTGTACGCTTTCGCTACTTTCCAAACTGCTTTTCCAAAATCGCCAACCGGATCTTTTAAGCCCGAAAAAAGCAATATGGGTAATGTCTTACGGATTTTCTTAATTTCTTTTTTCTTATGAATCATTCCAAGACCGTCAAACAAGTCAGAGAAAAACTGCGTCGTTGGTATGAACCCACAATACTTATCTCTTACATATGATTCAACTATGTCCCGATCTTTTGAAATCCAGTCAAACTTTGTTACTGGTTTGTCAATTCCTTTATTGAAGCCTCCAAAAACGAGCGAATCCAAAAACTCATTTGGCTGATTGAATCCTTTCCTTTTCCCCGACAAATAAGAAACGGCTTTTCCAGCATAACGAGCAACTCCCGGATTACCGCCTGTACCAGAAAAAATGGCAAGATCAACAACATCCCCGTGCGTTTGAATAAATCTACGCCCTATAAAAGAGCCCATACTATGCCCGAAAAGAATGAACCGAGGAGCTGAATTCGATTCACGGAAAAACGTCACGGCTTCAAATGCATCCTCTACGACACGGTCAAATCCAGCTTCGTCCGTAAAATGTCCTCTCATCCCATTTAATGCGACGGTTCTTCCGTGTCCTCGATGGTCATGACTGGACACGATATACCCATTAGCCGCAAGATTTTGCGCAAATTCGCGGTATCTTCCACTATGCTCAGCCATGCCATGAAGAATATGGACATGTCCCACTGGTTTCCCTTCAGGTTTTAAGATGAACGCATAAAGTGAAAAACCATCCGTCATTTCAATTGATAATTCGTTCAATAGTTTGCACCATCCTTCACTTTTGCTGCTATATAAGTTGAACTTATGATTCTTTCTACTCTCTAGTTGATTGTAGTGAAGAGCGGCGACTCCAGCGGGAAAAGCGCGTCCAGGTGAGACCCCGCAGGTGCTTGCACCGAGGAGGCTCACGGACCGCCCGCGGAAAGCGTCCGCTCGGAACGGAAATCAACGGTTAGTAGGATTCTTTAGTTCAACATATATATTTACATTATTCTTTTGAACATCTTTTCAATTTCATATGTTGTAAAATGCACGAGCACAGGTCTCCCATGCGGACATGTAAATGGATTTTCTGCCGCGGAAAGGTCTCCTATTAACTTTTCCATATCCGTAATTGTTAAATAGTGATTCGCTTTTATCGATTTTTTGCAACTCATCATAATTGCAGCTTCTTCCCGTAGTTTACCGATATCGATTTTACGCGAAGTTAGCACTTGCTCAATAATCTCTTCAATAATTTCTTGCTCTTCTCCAGCAGGAAACCATGCTGGAAATTCTTTCACTACATAGGCAGTTGGTCCAAACTCTTCTAAATAAATACCAACGTCTTTAAACAAAGACATACTTTCTTCTATTTTCGCTTTTTCATCTGCTGAATAATGAAACAAAAGTGGAATGAGTAGTTGTTGTCTTTCTTCGTCGTTCGTTTCTTTTAACTTGTCTCTAAAAAATTCGTATTTAATACGTTCTTGTGCAGCATGCTGATCAATCATGAAAAATCCGTCCTCATTTTGCGCGACAATATATGTACCATGTACTTGTCCTACAGGAAAAATCATAGGGAATCTTTTTTCAGGTTTCACTGGTAATTCTTCCGGAGCAATAGGCGGTTCATTGACTACCCATGGGCGCTCCTCTTCAGTTTCCACGCCTTGGGTATATACTTCCTCGATCGACTCCTGTACAGGCTTCTGGCGCACTACAGACTTACTATCCCAGATACTTACTTGCTCAGAGGGAATGCGGACTAGATTCTCCTTTTTTGTAACTGTAGGAACGATGATGTTTTTCTGTATTGCACGGCTAATTGCCTCTTTTATAAGTGTCAGCAGTTCGCCTTCTTTACTCATTCGGATTTGTTGCTTCGAAGGATGCACGTTGACATCGGTTAAGATTGGGTCGCCTTCGATATTCACAACTGCGATTGGAAAACGTCCGATTGGCAAAAATGTATGAAACGCATCGATTACCGTTTTGTCGATGGCATAACTTTTTACCCATCTGCCGTTTACCATCAACGTTATATAGTTTCTTGAAGCACGCGTCATTTCTGGAAGCGAAACGTAACCGCTCACTTTGTAATCCGCATTTTCTCCTTCGAACGCAATCATTTTCTTCGCCATAGCCATTCCGTATATATCCGAAAATACGCGAAGCTGATCGCCACTTCCATATGTTTGCAAAAGAATTTGACTATAGTGAGAAAGCTTGAAAGCAATCTTAGGGTGACTTAGTGCAAGACGATTGACTAGACCAATTGTATGCCCAAGTTCTGTTTGAATGGTCTTCATATATTTGAGTCGTGCAGGTGTATTGTAAAATAGCTGGGAAACTGTAATATCCGTTCCTTTACGCAAAGCCGCGCTATTATGCTTAATAAGCTGGCCTCCTTCGATACGGACTTCTGTTCCAGCTGTTTGTCCATCGGACGACCATAAATCAATTTTTGAAACGGATGCAATACTCGCCAGTGCCTCGCCCCGAAAACCGAGAGTCCGGATTCGAAACAAGTCGTGTTCATTCATAATTTTACTCGTTGCATGACGTTCAAACGCACGAATCGCATCGTCCGGACTCATTCCTTTCCCATTGTCCGTGACACGGATTTTCATCAAACCTGCTTCCTCAAGTGAGATTTCGATCAATGTACTGTCCGCATCAATGGCGTTTTCCACAAGTTCTTTGACGATGGAAGACGGGCGTTCAACAACTTCCCCAGCTGCAATTTTATTTGATAATGTATCATCCATTACTTTGATGATATTCACTGTAGTCACCCTTTCCTTGAACTCAGCTTTTCTTTCAATTCAAAAACGTACTGCAAAGCTGATAGAGGTGTCATGTTTAGAACGTCCTTGTCTTGAAGGTTCGTCAAAACTTCTGTTTCTTCTTTGGAAACCGTAACTTGTTGTTCACTGTTTAAATCAAAGAATGCAAGTTGCTCCGGTTCGTTCGATTCGATGGGTGCTGTCTTAGCACTTTCAAATTGTTCGAGCAATTCTTTCGCACGATTGAGTAAAGGCGTAGGTAGTCCAGCGAGATCAGCAACGTAGATTCCATAGCTTTTATCTGCCGCCCCTTTCATCACTTTATGGAGAAAGACGACTTTCCCATCTTGTTCCATTGCAGCTACGTGAACATTTTCGAGTCGGACAAGTTCTTGGTCCAAGTTTGTTAGTTCATGATAATGCGTAGAAAACAATGTATTCGCGCCGATTTCGTTGTGGATATGCTCCATCATCGCTTGTGCTAGTGACATACCATCATATGTCGATGTGCCCCGTCCAATTTCATCGAACAAAAGCAAGCTTTTCTCGGTTGCATTGGCAATTGCATGTTGTGATTCCATCATTTCCATCATGAATGTACTTTGACCAGATGCTAAATCATCCGCCGCTCCAATTCTCGTAAAGATTTGATCTGTAACCGGTAGCGACGCACTTTCACAAGGAACGTAACAACCTATTTGTGCCATCACTACGATAAGAGCAACTTGGCGCATGTATGTACTTTTCCCGGACATATTCGGTCCCGTGATTAACAACATATTGGCTTCGTCTGTCAATTTACAGCTATTCGCAACGTAAAGTGCATGATCCATCATTTTTTCAACGACAGGATGTCGACCATTTTTAATTTCAAGTGCCTTCCCCTTATGGAATGATGGTTTTACATAGTTTTGATTTTCAGAGACAGTTGCAAAAGATAAGAGAACATCAAGCTCACTTAAAACAGACGCGAGCTGCTGAATTTTTCGTATATGTGCTTTCATTTCCTCCCGGATCTGTGTAAATAGGACGTATTCGAGCTCCAATCCTTCCGCTTCCGCATTAAGTATTAAATCTTCTTTCTCTTTCAATTCAGGTGTTATATACCTTTCAGCATTTGCAAGAGTTTGCTTTCGTTCATAGCGCTCGAGATCAGCCAAATGAATATTCGATTTCGTAATTTCAATATAGTATCCGAATACTCGGTTATACCCTATTTTAAGGTTTTTAATGCCCGTTTTCACACGTTCTTGTTGTTCCAGTTCCGCGAGCCACACTTTTCCGTTCTTTGCTGCATCTCGATATGTATCTAGTTTCGCATCAAATCCATCTTTTATAACGCCGCCTTCTTTAATCGTTATCGAAGGATTTTCCGTGATTCCAGTTTCCAAAACCGACCTTGTTTCACTGCATGTGTCAATTCTTTCCGCAAATTCCTGAAGTAAAGGCCTGTTGGAATTTGACAGCAAGTTTTTAATTTCCGGGACCCTTCGAAGCGAGTTTCGTAATTGGGCGAGATCTCTTCCTCCTGCGCTTCCCATTGAAATCCGTCCTGCAAGACGTTCTAAATCATACACTTCTTTCAAGCTCGTTTTTAACTCGTCTTTCAAGAAAAATTCTTCAATTAGTTCAGTTACAGCTTCTTGTCTTTTTTTAATTTCAATCATGTCTGCTAATGGTTGGTGTATCCACATCTTCAATTTCCTTGCACCCATCGCAGTTACTGTTTCATCTAGCAACCAGTATAAAGATCCTTCTTTTGTGCTGTTTCGAATGGATTGCACAAGCTCTAAATTCCGCATTGAATTCGCGTCGATTGATAATTTCGCTTGCTTATGAATAAATTTGAATGGCTGTATATGTTCTAGCGCTGTTTTCTGTGTTCTTTTTACGTAAGAAACAAGTTTACTACATGCTTCCATAACATCTTGTGGAACATTTTCAGTTGTTTCCAGATTTTCGGCACCCGATTCAATCGATAGCACAATATTGCGCTTTGCCATATTGTCACTAAGTGCAATATGAAGACTTTCGCCGACAACAACTTCTTTCATCCCAAGTGTTTCAATTTCAGCTATAAGCGTTCGCTCGTCACCTTCAACGTATTGTACTTTTCCTTCCCCCGTAGACAAATCAAGGTAGGCAAGCGCGTAATTTGCTTCATCGATAATATCAGCAGCACCGATGAAATGATTCATGTTCGTATCAATGCTTTTTCCTTCTGTAATGGTACCGGGCGTTATTACCCTTACCACTTCTCTTTTTACAATGCCTTTAGCTGTTCTTGGATCTTCTGTTTGTTCGCAAATTGCCACTTTATGGCCTTTGTGAACTAACGTTTCGATATAGCCCGCGGCTGCATGATAGGGTACGCCACACATCGGAATCCGATTTCCACTTGCGGCATCCCGACTTGTTAGAGTGATTTCAAGAATCTGAGACGCTTCTGTTGCATCTTTGAAAAAAAGTTCGTAAAAGTCCCCGAGTCTAAAAAATAAAAATGCATCTTCGTATTCCGATTTTACTTTTAAATATTGTTGCATCATTGGTGTGTGATTCGTCATTTGTCAACCTCGCTACAATTTATGTTTTCTTTATTATAACAAAAAAAAGTTAAAAAAGCGCAAGCGGTCCGCTAACCCCAAGAAGCGCTAGAAGTTCACACAATTGAAAAAAGCCGGATAAATTTTCCGGCCTTTTAAAACGGTGGTGTATCTTTTCCTCTATTATGATCATGCCCATGGTCTTGGTCATGACCTTTACTTGGTCCCTTGCCATGATCGTGGTGGCTTGATGATTCTTCACTAAACGACCATTCCTCTTCAAAGCTATGAGGATGCACAGTAATACAGATTTTTGTTTCCCCTACAACTTCAGCAAGCAATTCGCGCTCGATACAGATTACGAATTTCTCTCCGCAATCAGCAATAATTGCTTCCGTACAATTTGGGTGCTGAATGACGTTGACGATAATTTCCTCGTGGCCTGATGTAGGTTCATCGCGGTAGTGCAGGCGTATTCGGTCTTTGTAAGGGATTGTTTCCGTGAAAACAGACGTCTTTGAATGATCGTGATGGGAATACCAAACGTTCACATCGAATTTGCCGGTAACCTCAATAAACTTACCGGTTTTCTTTGCTGAATGAGTATGGTTAATGACCCAGCAGCCAAGTATACTCGTCGGACAGTTTGGCGGTTTTAACGTTTCTTTTGACTCAGTCCGTTTTCTTCCTTTGGCAATAACTGCCTTCGTCACAATCTGACGCAAATTTTTCAGCTCAATTCCTCCTTCAGTCGGTTCAATTCATCTTATGCAGTAGGAGCCCAGAGAGTGAAAAAATCGGCAGGATTTATTTCCCGCCGATTCGTCATATATTTTTATAGTTTTTCATATGTCGTATTTTTTACGTAAGAACCTGTTTCGCCACGCAACAAGTCACCATCTGTTGCTTTAATGATTTCGTCGGTAACACCATTCGAAATTGTAGTCGACACAAGTTGTAACAGATCATTGACTTCCATTTGAGATTGTTTGAATTCCTGAACAATTGGAACCGCGTCAATGTCGCCTTGAACTTTATCAATTTTACCTTCGATAATAGAAAGCGCTTTTTCTTTTCCATACTGTTGGAAGTTAACTGCTTGTTTTTGCAATGATTTCAAGCTCGCAATGCTTTCACGAACTTTTTGATTTTCGTTAATTTGTTCTTCTGCACGTTTGAAAAATTCAACTTGCTCCGTATTCGCAATCATTAGCGCAATTTCTTCTGCTTTTGCAATAATTTCATCTTTTGTATACTTTTTTTCCATTACGACATCACCTCTTCTTTTTCTACAACACCTAAAAATTCACCATCAAGCGACCATGTTTTCGCCGCTGTAATTTTCACATTCACAAGCTTTCCAATAACTGACTGTGGAGCTTTGAAGTTCACAAGCTTACTTTTTCGTGTATAGCCCGCAAGTACTTCGTCATTTCTTTTGCTTGCCCCTTCAACGAGCACTTCAACAATTTCACCTTCGTAAGGCTTCATCGCCTTGGCGGAATAGTCATTGACAAGCTGATTGAGTCTTTGAAGACGCGCTTTTTTTACTTCCATCGGGATATTATCTTTCATTTTCGCGGCTGGAGTACCATCCCTTGGAGAATAAATATATGTGAAAGCCGTTTCAAAACCAACTTCCTCATATAAAGTCATCGTTTCTTCGAACTGTTCATCTGTTTCATTCGGGAACCCGACAATAATATCAGTTGTTAAAGCGACACCGGGAATGGCTTCCTTTATTTTACGAACGAGAAGCAGAAACTCTTCTCTCGTATAAATTCTACCCATAATTTTCAATATAGCGCTTGAACCCGATTGAACCGGTAGGTGAATATGCTCAACAAGATTGCCGCCTTTCGCAAGTACTTCAATGAGATCATCATCGAAATCGCGCGGATGACTTGTCGTAAAACGGACCCTAGCAATGTCTATTTTTCGTAAATCGTCCATTAAATCACCCAAACCGTAAACAACGTCGTCGAAATCTTTCCCGTATGCATTCACGTTTTGACCGAGCAACGTTATTTCTTGATAACCTTGCGCAGCTAATTGCCTTATTTCTTGAATGATATCTGCTGGTCTTCTGCTTCGTTCCTTGCCCCGTGTATAAGGAACGATACAATATGTACAAAACTTATCGCAACCATACATAATATTGACCCATGCTTTAATATTACCATGACGTACTTTGGGAAGGTTTTCAATAATATCGCCTTCATTGGACCAAACTTCTATAACCATTTCTTTCGACATATATGCCTCGTGTAAAATATGAGGAAGTCTGTGGATATTATGGGTTCCGAAAATCATATCCACTTGGTCATATGTCTTCAAGATTTTATTGACTACGGATTCCTCTTGCGACATGCAACCACAAACCCCGATTAACACATCTGGGTTTCTTTGTTTAAGCGGTTTTAAATGACCTAGTTCACCGAACACTTTGTTTTCCGCGTTTTCACGAATTGCACATGTGTTCAACAGAATAATGTTTGCATCTTCAACTGTGTCCGTCGGCTCATAGCCAAGACCCATGAAAATACCAGCCATCACTTCTGTGTCATGTTCGTTCATTTGACAACCGTATGTCCGAATAAGAAACTTTCGGCCTTTTCCCATGCCAATAAACCGCTCATCAATTTTAAAATCATCATGATACTTGATTTCTTCTTGACCGCGTTTTCTCGCATCTTTCAATGAAGGCGGCGTATAGACACTTTCAAAATAATGACTGTAATCCTTTTCTTCTGCTGATTTAGATAGACCTGGTTTTAAAAGCCCGGAATTCAGGCGTTGTTCTTCATTCATTACAACGTTCCCCTTTCCTACACTCTTTCGGGAATACTAACATACATGAACATATTATACTTAACTATAGGTCAACTGTACAAGAAGAGGCTTGTTTTGTCGGTTGTTTGTCACAAATTTCGCCTAACAAATAAAGGCCATTGGAGTTTCCCCCATGACCTTTATTTGTTAGTATGCAATTGATCGTTTTACTTTCGTTCTTTTTTCTCAACTAATAACTTTAATGCAGTCCGTCCCTCACCGTTAATTGTTATATCTGTGAATGCGGGTGCACATGTAAGATCCGCTCCGCTCGGTGCAACAAACCCCCGTGCAATAGCAATCGCTTTTACTGCCTGGTTCAGCGCTCCAGCCCCTACCGCTTGCATTTCAGCATATCCTTGCTCTCTAATAACTGCGACGAGTGCCCCTGCAACTGAGTTAGGATTCGAGCGTGATGATACTTTCAATGGATTCACCATTTTTCCCCCTTATTTTCCGATGTCTATGGAACGGAACTGTCCATAAACTATCCTATGAGAGAGAAGAATGGTTTAGACGCAAGTCACCCTTGAAACGGACGATCGTCATTGATAGAAACACGTTCTACGAAAAGTGCTTTTCCTGTTTGATCGTCAATTTCAGTAAATAAGCCATTCAATTGTGTGCGACCTTGTTTTGGTACTTCAAAACGAACGGGCATATTTGTTTTAAAACGATAAAGAACGTCTTCTTTTTTCATACCTAAAATTTCATCGTAAGGGCCCGTCATACCCGCATCTGTTAAATAAGCAGTTCCCCCTGGCAAAATACGGTCATCGGCCGTCTGAACATGTGTGTGCGTTCCTACGACCACTGAAGCTCGTCCGTCCAAATGCCACCCCATAGCTATCTTCTCACTTGTCGCTTCTGCATGAAAATCAACAAAAATAAGCGGCGATATTTCTTTTGCTTCCGCGATTAGTTCTTCTGCTTTGGCAAATGGATCCCCGTGTGGTGGAAGGAACGTCCTTCCGTGGAGATTAATAACGGATAATGTTACACCATTACGCGAAATTGTTGTCATTCCTTTACCTGGCGCTTCATCTGAAAAGTTCGCAGGGCGAATAAGATAATCTGTTTCATCGATGAAGTCGTAAATTTCTTTTTGATCCCACGTATGGTTTCCCATTGTAATGACATCCACTCCGGCCCGTAACAAGTCATCGAAGATTGCTTTTGTAATGCCTCGTCCAGAAGCAGCATTTTCACCATTTGCAATGACAACGTCTGGATTGTATTTTCTTTTTAACCGTGGTAAATAACGATAAATCATATCTCGTCCCGGGGAACCAACAATATCACCAATAAATAATACTTTCATAAAAAAACCCTCTCCATAATAGAAAAAGGGCTTCCGAGTACTTCAGTCCGGAAGCCCTTTTTCTTATTTTGCGTATTCAACCGCCCTTGTTTCACGGATGACTGTAACTTTTATGTGACCTGGGTAATCCAGTTCTTCTTCAATTCTTTTTCGAATGTCCCGTGCAAGACGATGGGCCGTTATATCATCAATTTGGTCAGGTCGAACGATAATGCGCACTTCGCGCCCCGCCTGAATTGCAAATGATTTCTCGACGCCTTCGTATGATTCCGAAATTTCTTCAAGCTTTTGAAGTCTTCTAATATAGTTTTCAAGTGTTTCGCTTCGAGCACCTGGTCTAGCTGCCGATAATGCATCCGCCGCTGCGACAAGCACCGCAATAACCGATGTCGGTTCTGTATCTCCGTGGTGAGATGCAATACTATTAATGACGACCGGATGTTCTTTGTACTTCGTTGCTAATTCCACACCAATTTCGACATGACTACCTTCAACTTCATGATCGATTGCTTTTCCGATGTCATGAAGAAGTCCTGCGCGTCTTGCAAGCGTAACGTCTTCTCCAAGCTCTGCCGCCAAAAGCCCTGTAAGGTATGCAACTTCCGTTGAATGCTTCAGAACGTTTTGTCCGTAGCTCGTACGGAAACGCAATCTTCCAAGAATTTTTATTAAATCCGGATGTAGATTGTGAATACCAATATCGAATGTTGTCTGCTCACCCGTTTCACGGATAAGCTCGTCCACTTCGCGTCTTGACTTATCGACCATTTCTTCAATTCGCGCTGGGTGAATACGACCATCTTGTACAAGTTTTTCAAGTGCAAGACGTGCAGTTTCACGGCGAATTGGATCAAATCCTGACAAAATAACTGCTTCCGGTGTATCATCAATAATTAAATCGATTCCCGTTAACGTTTCAAGTGTACGAATATTACGACCTTCACGACCGATAATTCGACCTTTCATTTCATCATTCGGTAAGTTGACTACCGACACCGTTGTTTCAGCAACATGATCTGCTGCAAAACGTTGCAGTGCGATAGAAAGTATTTCACGCGCTTTTTTGTCTGACTCTTCTTTTGCTTGCAGTTCTGATTCTTTCGTCATGACGGCGATATCTGTTGCAAGTTCTTTTTCCACTTCGCTTAGGATGAGTTGCTTTCCCTCTTCCCTAGTGAGTGAAGATATCCTTTCAAGTTCCGTCTGTTGGACGGTAACGAGCTCTTCCGCCTTGCGTTCCATCTGTTCAATCTGCTGTTGTCTTCCGGTAAGCGCCTCATCTTTGCGCTCCAGACCCGCTTCTCTTTTGTTGAGAGCATTTTCTTTGCGGTCAAGATTTTCTTCCCGTTGTAAATGGCGATTTTCCTGTTTTTGCAGTTCTGATCGCCTATCACGGATCTCTGATTCCGCTTCAATTCTCAGTTTGTGAGTTTCATCCTTCGCTTCCAGGAGTGCCTCTCTTTTCACAGACTCCGCTTCTCGCTTCGCCTCTTCGACGATTGTTTCAGCCGAGTGTTTAGCACCTGTCACTTTTGAATCGTTCACTTTCTTATTAACAAAATAGATAACAAAAGCACCGACGATGAAGCCGAGCAAAACGGAGATGATTATTTCCAACATCCAAGTCACCTCCTACTTTTATTCTTTTCATTTTCAGTCGGCCCGTATATCAACATTCAACATACTGCCAAAATCATATTATAATGGATGTACAATTATACAACCTAATTGTATATGTGTAAAAATGACCTGTCAAGGATTCACGGGTCTCTATTCAAGAAAATAAACATCCGGACTCCGGGTTTTAAAGAGTGGAAACCCGCGAGAAGAGCGAGCATTACGGCGATTTAGGCGGACATCTGCGAAAAGAGAGTACATCCCATCCGATTGAGTGGACATTATCATGGATAAAGTGGGCATTACAACGATTTGAGCGGACATCTGCGAAAGCTTAGTGCTAAGCGATGCCTTCGCTAGATTGGTATTCACATTCAAAAGGTCAGCATATACAGCAAAAAAACCATTCCAACCGCTTTAGGAGTTGGAATGGTTTTGGACATTCATATGTTCAGCATATATGGGTGACTTATTTTTTTTCTTCCTCAAGAAGGAGTGCAAGTTCTTCTTCATCATCCACATCGTGGCCGTCAACTACGACGGGTTCCCCATCAAGACCGAAAGATGCTCTAATTTTTTTGTCGATTTCCTCGCGAATGGCGGGGTTCTCCATAAGAAATTGTTTTGCATTTTCGCGTCCTTGTCCAAGGCGTTCGCCCTCATAAGAATACCATGATCCACTGCGCTGGACGACTTCGGCATCCGTACCAAGATCGACGATTTCCCCTTCTTTCGAAATCCCAAGTCCATACATAATATCGACCTCGGCCAAACGGAATGGAGGTGCAACTTTGTTTTTCACAACTCGAATTCGAGTTTTGTTTCCAACGATATCGTTTCCGTCTTTTATAGCTTCGCCTCGACGGACATCGATACGGACAGATGCGTAGAATTTAAGCGCGCGTCCACCAGGAGTTACTTCTGGACTTCCGAACATAACCCCAACTTTTTCACGAATTTGGTTGATGAATATTGCATTTGTTTGGGACTTGTTAATGGCACCAGACAATTTACGTAGTGCTTGTGACATCAGTCGAGCTTGTAGACCGACGTGGGAAGCACCCATCTCTCCTTCAATTTCCGCTTTTGGTACGAGCGCAGCTACGGAGTCAATAACAACGATGTCAACTGCTCCACTTCGAACAAGCGCTTCACAAATTTCAAGTGCCTGCTCTCCTGTATCAGGTTGTGACAATAGAAGTTCATCAATGTTTACACCAAGTCTTTTTGCATACTCTGGGTCGAGCGCATGTTCAGCATCGATAAACGCCGCTTGGCCACCTGCCGCCTGCGCCGCCGCGATTGCGTGAAGTGAAACTGTCGTTTTCCCCGAACTTTCAGGTCCATAGATTTCAACTACACGGCCACGTGGATATCCACCTACGCCAAGTGCTATATCAAGTGCAAGTGAGCCACTTGAAGTTGTAGAAATACCACGATTAGTCTTTTCTCCAAGCTTCATAATTGACCCTTTGCCGAATTGTTTTTCAATTTGTTTCAACGCCATATCGAGTGCGGCTTTACGATCCTTCAAATTTATTTCCTCCTTCAAAATAATGTTCTGTTTTTCTTACTATCCCTACTATACTCTTTTAATGAGAAATACTCAACTAAAAAACGAACACTTATTCGATTAAGTTCTTACAATTGCATTTTCATTTGAATATATAGGTCGAAGTTAAGCTTTTATCTCATATTCATGTGGAAAGTTAATTTTTCGACTCATTTTCTGTCAAATACTTAATTAAGTAATAAAGTGCAAATCGAGCCGAACGCAACCGATTTGTATTTCTCGATCCTGAAAGGGCCAATTTATGCGTTTTCGGTTTAGCGTTTGGCATGGCAATACTAATCCACACAGTTCCGACTGGCTCTCCGTCGTGCGGGTCGGGACCTGCTGCGCCCGTTATTCCTACCCCTATACTTGTACCAAATTTATGCTTCACGTTCACTGCTAATACTTCCGCACACTCTGCACTGACAGCACCATGCTCTGCAAGCAAGCCCGGATCAACACTAAGTTGGCTAACTTTCATGTCATTATTGTAGACGACGATTCCGCCTGACAAAGACGAACTAATCCCAGGCTCATCTGCTAACTCCGCCATAAAAAGTCCAGCTGTTAAACTTTCGGCGGCGGCAAGTGTAAAATTATTTTGTTGAAGTAAGTCAGCCGCCTTGGATGATAGTGTATCCTCATCCATTCCATAAATAAATTCACCAACGAGTGATTTTATTTCTTTTTCCACAGGATCAATCAGTTGATTTGCTACTTCCACTGAACTTGCTTTAGCAGTAATTCTCAACGTAACTGCTCCAGCAGTTGCAAGAGGTGCAATCGATGGATTCGTCTGTTTTTCCAATAAATCTTGTATGCGGAACTCAAGCTCTGCCTCACCGATTCCGTAAAACTTCAGAACGCGGGACGTAATTACTTCCTGTGTGCCAAGAGCTTCGAATAAATACGGAGTTGCCTCATTCGTAAACATCGGTTCCATCTCATGCGGCGGCCCTGGTAAAAGTATGTAATGTATACCTTCTTTTTCGACGGCCATACCCGGAGCCATACCCGTTCGGTTTGGCAGTACTTTTGCACCTTCAAAAACAAGTGCTTGTTTTTTGTTGTTCTCCGTCATATCTCTCCCAGTACGTTTGAAATACTGAGTAATATAAAGCAGCGCTTCGTCGTCACTAACAAGTGTTGAACCAATTTGGCGAGCAATCGTTTCTTTTGTCAAATCGTCTTTCGTCGGTCCTAACCCGCCAGTGAAAATAAGGATGTTAGCACGTTTTTTTGCAATCGAAATAACTTCTTCCAACCGAGCCGGATTGTCACCAACAACTGTATGATAATAAACATCAATTCCAACTTCTGCAAGACGCGAAGAAATAAACTTTGCGTTCGTATTCATAATTTGACCAAGCAACAATTCTGAACCTACTGCAATAATTTCCGCCCTCATCTAACGAATCCCCCCTTTTACATCGATTCGACTAATATACGTCTGTTTTTATAAAAGTAATCTGCACCCGACCAAACCGTAAATATAAGCGCAATGTAAAGCATAATCATGCCAAAAGGCACACCCATCGATTCGAAAAATATATTATTCAAAAGCAATGATGAAATGGCAACAATCTGTGCGGCAGTTTTAATTTTACCGAGTTGGTTAGCAGCTACAACTTCTCCGCCTCCAGCAAGAATAAGTCGTAGACCTGTCACTGCGAACTCACGACTAATAATTACAATAACTATCCAAGAAGGTGCCGTCCCGAGTTCAACCAAAATAATTAGTGCAGCGGAAACGAGTAATTTGTCCGCAAGCGGATCAAGAAATTTCCCCATATTCGTTACTAGATCATACTTTCTTGCAATATAACCATCTAGCCAATCAGTTAATGAAGCGAATATGAATATAAGCCCCCCAATTAGATGACCTAACTCCATTTCTGTTCCTGCAACAACTACATGTCCAAAACCGAAATCGACAAGCATAAATAACATAAAAATTGGAATGAGCAGTATACGTGATACTGTTATTTTATTTGGTAAATTCACTTGGAAGCACTTTCCTTTCAAAGAAAATAGTCATCTACGTAGATGACTATTATTCTTTCTTATATTCAATAAGTATATTTTGTGTAACACGATCTGATGTATATTCAAGAAGCTCGCCATTTACATATATTTCAGCCGATGGCGTCTGACCAACACGAATTCGAACAGATTCTGAATCTGCTACTTCTAACACTACTTTTTCTCCAGCCGCCATTTCGCGAGCGGGAGTCATCCGTTCTTTTTTGGAACTATCTAATACACTGATCCATGAAGCACCCTTCGTACGTATTTCAAGTGAAAACGTATCTGTTCCCGTTAAAGAATACGTTGACGTTTCACCAGCCACTTGTACATGCTCAAGCGTTTGCTTGGCAACTACGGTGTCCTTTTCTGCATTTTCGTCGTCTTTTTTATCTTCGCCATCCGTTTTTACAGCTGGTTTTCCAGGATCCGTTTTGTTACTATCTTGCATTGTTATTGGATCTTGTGTTCCTACGTCTTCTATCGGCTTCGTAGTTTCAGTATGTTTATACAAGAAATAAACAACTACAATTATGACAATAATAAAAAGTGCAACCGTAATTTTAGGCATTATTTCGCTGAATCGATTATTCCTACTTCTTGACATACTACTTCTGTTTAGTGTTGGTGTCGCATGCTGATTTCGATTTTGTTCCTCTTCAGATTTTACGGACGGTGCGCTGTCCTTGTATAACAAAAGCATTTCGTCCGCATTAAGCCCTACCGCATCTGCATATTGCTTAATAAAAGCACGTACATAGAAAGACCCCGGCATTATGCTGTAATCTTCATTTTCGATACCTAAAAGATATCTTTTTTGTATTTTAGTTATTAACTGTAAATCGTCTAACGTAAAACCTTTTGCTGTTCTCGCCTCTCTAAGACGATCACCTAATCCAGACACCAAAAACACCTACCTATCAAAAATTAAATATGTTGAATCCTCCCGCTGATCCCCGGTCAGACATCATATGATTTTGTTCCAAAACTTCATATGTAATTTCTTCGTCCGGAGTCGTTCGCAATTCAATAATGTAATCAAAATCCTCAATATTATACTCGGAATGTTGGACAAATATGTCCGGATGTTCAACTACTTTTATAGAAGGAATGCGCATCATTTCTCGAACGAGCTGTAAATGTCGCTCATCCGATGCTTTTCGTGACACAATACCATCCAGTATAAATATATTATTTTTAGAAAACTCATCCCCTGCTAGAGTGTTCCTCACAGTTTGCTTAATCATTGTCGATGAAAGAAATATCCATTTCTTATTTGCACAAACACTAGCCGCGACAATCGATTCCGTTTTCCCAACACGAGGCATGCCCCTAATTCCAATCAATTTATGGCCGTCTTGTTTGAACAGTTCCGCCATAAAGTCCACTAGAACTCCAAGTTCATTTCGAAGAAACCGGAATGTTTTTTTGTCGTCTATATCCCGTTGAATATAACGCCCGTGACGCACGGCAAGAATATCCCTTAATTTCGGCTCGCGAATTTTCTTCACTTTAATTGTTTCCATTGTAGATGCAATCAGTTCGAAACGTTCAATCTGGTCATCGTCTTCGGTCTTAAGCAACATTCCCCGACGTCCGCTATCAACCCCATTAATCGTTACAATGTTCACTCGCAACATCCCAAGTAGTGATGCAATATCACCTAGAAGACCGGGACGGTTTACTTGGATTTCATATTCGCAATACCATTCACCCATTTGAGACACATCCCTTCCAGTATAAACAATTAAAATTAACTTACTCTTAATAATAGCCGATTAAAGGCATTAAGAAAAGGAAAAAAGAAAAAGGGTAACCCTTCACCCTTTTCCCACTACATATACCAACCGCCATTTACCTTCAGTATTTCACCTGTTATATAATCTGCTTTGCCACTAAGAAGAAAACTTACCGCATGTGCTACATCCTCCGGTTTTCCTTGTGACATCAATGGTATTTCGTCGATAATCATTTGCTTTTCGTCCAGTGGAATGTCTTCATTCATACGCGTTTCAATCCAGCCAGGTGCAACCGCATTTACTCGTATGCAAGAATAGGCAGCTTCTTTCGCATACGCTTTTACAAATGCATGTTGCGCTCCTTTTACGGCAGAATACATCACTTCCCCAGCTGCACCCGTATTCCCCCATATTGAACCAATAAAGACGACATATGACTTTTCAAACGTGCGAAGCTGTGGCGAAACAAGTCCTATAAACCGCGCTGGATTTTGCACGTGATTTTTCCAAAGGGCATCCATGTCGTCCGCTGTTGTCTCAGACAATAATTTATACATCTCTTGCCCATTCGCAACGACAACGGCACCTATATTAGTCACACTTTTCGCCAGAATGTCGGCACCGTCCACTTTTGACAAATCACTGTGAATCATTTTAAAATCCGATTTAGGATAATTCAAATGCAATTCCGTTTGAAGCTTTAGTGCTTGTTCCAAGTTGGTATTGAAATGAATATAAAGCGACCACCCATCAGCGGCGAGATCCCGGCAGATTTCCTGCCCAATCCCACCCGAAGCACCGAGGACAACACAGTAACCGCGACGCGTCATGCTTCTTGTTTAGCTGGAACTACTTTGAATACTGTATGTCCACTGTCGTCGCTAAATGTCTCAAACGCATCCTTTAAGTTCACAAGCGTCATTTTTTCAAGGACCGAAACAACGTCGAATAAATTCATGCGATTAAAAGTGTAACGAGTAAATTGATTGGCTATAAATTCAGGGGAATTTAATGACCGCATGAATTGCCCAATCTTCTTCTTCCTCATTCGGTCTACATCTGTATCTGTAATTGGCCAAGTTGCCGTTGCTTCTTGAATCGTCTTTCTTATTGACTTTTCGAGGCCTTCTGGATTGTCTGTATCCGATACAATCATTGCAAATCCATAACCCTTTTCCATTGAGAAGTCATACGAATAAGATTCGTCTATGAGTCCATCTCTGTATGCAGCCGTGTAAAAATTGGATGATCGTCCAAACAAAATATCGAGGACGAGACCCGCTGACAACTCTTGCATCAGCATCTCTTCTCCTTCAATATCCGTATTCGTACACTTCATTGCAAAACTCATTTTTGGCTTCGTGACATCCATCGTAATGGAACGATCACTTATTGCAGCCGTATTTGGTTCTTCAGGATATTCACGTACAATTTCAGCTGGTTCATTGAACGTTTTACTGTTTTGATCTTTTTTAATAAAGGCCATCATTTCTTCTGGATTTACCGCGCCAACGACGAATAACACCATGTTTGACGGATGATAGAACGTTTCGTAACATTCATATAAATAATCTGCTGTTATATCTTGAATCGATTCAACCGTTCCGGCGATATCAATCTTCACTGGATGCTCATGGAACATATTTTCAATTGCTCCAAAATATAACCGCCAATCAGGCAGATCATCATACATCGTTATTTCTTGGGCAATAATGCCTTTTTCTTTTTCTACAGTTTGTTCAGTAAAGTAAGGTTCTTGAACAAAATCAAGAAGTGTTTGTGTGTTCTCATATAGTTGATCGGTTGCCGAGAAAAGATAAGCTGTTCTTGTAGATGAAGTAAATGCGTTCGCAGATGCTCCTTGAACACTAAATTTCTGGAACACATCGCCATCTTCTTTTTCAAACATTTTATGTTCAAGAAAATGCGCAATTCCGTCTGGAACAGTAACAGCTTCTTCTTTACCATTTGGTATAAACGTTCGGTCAATCGATCCGTATTTCGTCGTAAAAGTAACGAACGTTTTGGAGTAACCACGTTTCGGTAATATATAGACGTCTAGCCCGTTAGGAAGTTTCTCGTTATACAATGTTTCCTGCAAGCTTTCAAATTCAATTTTCTTCAACGTCGGCAGCCTCCTTCCCTGATAGCAAATAGACAATCTCTAAGTCGATTTCCGATGCCATCTTTTGAACATCTTCTTTTGTGACCGATTCCCATGTAGAAATGAGTTGATCGGCGGTGAAGTTTTCATCAAGCTCTTTAAACTGATCAAATACTTCAATCTGCCCTTTTGCAGAATCGAATGTACTTTTAATTCCATTTTTCAATAATGCCGTCGTCTGTTCGAGCTCAAGATCTGTAATTTCTCCATTTTGCAACGCCGTTAGCTGTTCAGTAATCAATTTCACAGCCTTGTCTTCTAGTTCTGCATCAATACCTGCCATTACATAAACAAGACCATAATGGGATGAATACGAACTAGATGAATAATACGCCATGCTTTCTTTTTCACGCACATTCATAAATAATTTACTATGCGCAAATCCACCGAAAATGCCATTTGTCACTTGCATTTTAGGATAATCTGGATGATGGAATGTGACTGGGGTACTGAATCCCATATGAAGCTTTCCTTGCTTCATATCTTGTTGTTCACGAACATGTTGAATTTCAGTCGATTCACTTACCGACTGTTCAACAGTTACATTTTGTTGACGTACGGGACGTCCCTCAAAACGCAACACACTTTGCAACTTTGCAATAATATTCTCTTCATCGATATCCCCGACAACGTAAATGTCGATTTCATCTTCGTTCAACATTTGATGATAAGCCGACAAAATCCCTTCGAGCGTCAGCTTATTTACGTCTTCCTCCGTACCGTAAGAAGAAGCAGAAGTTGAACTATTAGGTCTTAAAATTTCAAGCATTCTTTTTTGCGCATATCTTGCCTTATCATCATATTGCGAACGAATCCGTTCAACGACAGACCTTTTTTCTCGGTTGACGATCGTGGAATCGAAATTTCCGTCAACCATGTTCGGTTCAAAAATCACCGTTTGAATTAACGAAATGACGTCTTCAAGCACACCGTCACTTTGTAAATACTCATCATTTACACATTCCACACTTAGCGACATGATATGTGTATTTCCACGTTTTCCAACGTCCGTGTAAAGCACTGTTCCATACAGCTCATCTAACGCGTTACCAAGTTCGCTTTGTGTGCGGTACAAGCTATTGGAATCTTGTAGTACGTTGGCAAGTACTGAACGGGCAGAAGCAGACTTTTCGTCAAGATTGCCTTTCCATTTAATCGAAAAGTTAACTGTTTTAAATTGGTCAGACTTTCGAGTGTATAATGTAACGCCTTCTTGAACTTTTGTTTTTCTGAACATTTTAACACCCCTGTTTTTGTTAATATGCGGAATCCTCACTTCACTATACATTCCGATTGTAGAAGTAGGCAAATAATCCGACGAAAATAATCAATTGTATCATAAGTAGAAGATAATAAAAGCCGATTCGATACACTAAAAAAACTGCCCGAAGTCAGAAGTAACCGACTTACATGGCAGCTTTTTATTATTAGCGATTGCCTTTAATATATGGTTGTCCATTTGCTTTTGGAGCATTCGCCCTACCGATGAATCCAGCAAGTGCAAGAATCGTCAGTACATAAGGTAAAATGTGAAGATATACCGTCGGAACATTTTTCAAAAATTCAATGCTCGGAGCACTAATTGCAAGGGCTTGCGCAAACCCAAAGAACAAGGCCGCGCCCATCGCACCTATTGGATGCCACTTACCGAAAATCATCGCGGCAAGTGCCATAAAACCTTGACCATTAATTGTTGCGTGACCAAAATCATTTGTCATTGTTTGAGAATAAATTGCACCACCAATACCCGCAAGACCACCCGAAATGATAACGGCAATGTACCGAATACGTGTGACGTTAATCCCCATCGTATCAGCAGCCATTGGATGTTCACCAACCGAGCGAAGACGAAGGCCAAATGGCATTTTATAAATAATGAACCAAGCAAGAATCGCAACACCTATCGCTAAAATAGAAGAGCCGTATATTCCTTTGAAAAACATCGGTCCAATAAAAGGAATGTCTTGTAAAAACGGAACATTAAAGCGCGGGATACTACGTTGGATAAAATCCGTTTGTCCTTTACCGAAAACCATTTTCACCGTAAATAATGCGATAGCAATCCCAAGCATGTTAATAGCTACGCCTGAAACAACTTGATCGGCACGAAATGTAATCGATGCGACCGCATGCAATATAGAAAATATTGCCGAAACAATCATTGCTACAAATAACGCAAGCCATGGTGTCCACGCGCCAAATGTATCTGCATAAAACAAGTTGAACATAATACCTGTAAAAGCACCCATTACCATAAGCCCTTCAAGGCCTATATTGACAACACCAGAGCGTTCGGAAAATACCCCACCGATAGCGGTAAAAATTAGAGGCGCGGCATATGAAATTGTTATTGGTATGATAAAATAAAGTAAATCTAGAAAGCCCAATTTACTTCGCCTCCTTTTTCTTATTCATCCGGTTAAGAACGACACGTATGATATATCCGGATGCTACGAAGAAAATGATGAGCGCAATAATAATAGAAACAATTTCTAGCGGAATGTCTGCTTCATTCGGCATATTACCCGCACCGTATTTTAAAGAACCAAATAATGATGCACCGAAAATAACTCCGAGTGGTGTATTAGCACCTAACAGCGCAACTGCAATGCCATCGAATCCAATGCCCGTAAAGCCGCCTGAGATTGCCATGAAACCAAATGTTCCAAGAGCTTCCATTGCACCTCCAAGACCTGCAAACGCACCGGAAATAACCATTGAAAGAACGATATTTTTATTAACATTCATCCCTGCATATTGCGATGCATGATCGTTAAAACCTACCGATTTAAGCTCATAACCTGTTTTCGTTTTTTCAAGAATAAACCACATGAAACCAACCATTGCAAGTGCAACAAGGATCCCATAATGAAGTGTTGAAAAATCGGTGAGATTAGATAAAAATTCAGAACGTAAGGACGCTGTTTCTTTAACTTTACCTGTTTTAAAATCCCCACCCGACACCGTTTTTATAAGTGCATTTACTGTATGAAGTGCAATATAGTTCATCATTATTGTTACAATAACTTCGTGAACCCGAAATTTTGCTTTCAAAATTCCTGGTACAAACCCCCAAAGAGCTCCTGCCAAAGCCGCAGCTAAAAGGGCGAACGGCAAGTGAATTATTTTCGGAAGATCAAATGCAGTTCCTACGTAGGCAGCAGCAAACCAGCCCACAATAAGTTGACCCTCAACACCTATATTAAATAATCCGGTACGGAATGCGAATGCAACTGCAAGCCCTGCTAAAATGTATGGGCTAATTTGCCGAATCGTTTCACCCATTGCATATACATCTCCGAAAATACCATTATACAATGCGATATATCCTTTAACCGGATCATATCCGCTCACTGACATGACAACTGCTCCGACGAGTAAGCCAAGTATAATAGATATGACAGGCACCAATAAATTGACGACTCTATTTGACATTGTCACTGTCACCTTCTTCCAAAACAACTTCGTCTCCAACAATTATCATTTCTGCTTTTGAATGTCCCGCCATAAGGAGTCCAAGCTCCTGTTCTGTTGTTTCCGTAGGTTTCACTGTGTCAATAATTATGCCGTCATATATAACTGCAATTCGGTCGGATACATTCATTACTTCATCGAGCTCAAATGAGATTAGTAAAACCGCTTTACCTCGGTCCCGTTGCTCGATTAGTCTTTTATGAACAAATTCAATCGCTCCGACGTCCAAACCACGTGTCGGTAATGCTGCAATGAGCAAATCTGGATCACGGTCCACTTCGCGCCCAATAATAAGTTTCTGCTGATTCCCACCCGACAACGAGCGCGCTAACGCATGCTCACCTTGTGATCGAACATCGTATGCTTCAATAAGTTCTTTTGCTTTTTCAGAAACAAGCTTGTAATTCATAATCCCTTTATTCGAAATGGGTTTCTGATAATAGGTTTGAAGCACTGCATTATAACCAACCGTAAAATCAAGAACAAGACCATGTTTATGTCTATCCTGGGGAATATGACCGATTCCTGCTTGGGTGATCTGACGCGGTTTCTTGCCCGTAACATCTATCGAATTGATTGTGATTTTACCACTTTTCACTTTCTGGAGTCCGGTAATCGCCTCGATAAGTTCAGATTGCCCGTTTCCATCAATACCTGCAATCCCAACAATTTCCCCTCTTCGAACCGAAAGATTTAACCCTTTTACTTTTTGAACGCCGCGGGAATCTTCTACGATAAGATTCTCAACTTTCAATACTTCTTCGGTTGGATTCGAAGGGCCTTTCTCGGTCTTAAATGACACTTGACGACCAACCATAAGTGTTGCCAGTTCTTCTGGATTTGTTTCTGACGTAATAACCGTTCCAATGCCTTCACCTTTTCTGATGACAGTAACACGATCTGAAACATCCATTATCTCCTGAAGTTTATGTGTGATTATAATGATTGATTTTCCCTCTTCAATCAACTTCTTCATGATTGCAATCAATTCGTTGATTTCCTGTGGTGTTAACGAGGCTGTAGGTTCATCAAAAATAAGAATATCCGCACCCCGATAAAGCGTTTTCAATATCTCAACACGTTGTTGCATACCAACTGAAATATCTTGTATTTTTGCATACGGATCGACATTTAAACCGTATAGCTTTGAGATCGCTGCAACCTTGTTCGCCGCTTCGCGAATATTAATTATCCCCATTTTCTTCGGTTCATTACCTAAAATAATATTTTCAGTTACTGTTAAATTCTCAACAAGCATAAAATGCTGGTGAACCATTCCAATACCAAGATTGTTTGCAACGTTCGGATTGGTTATGTCAACCTTTTGACCACGAACCCGGATTTCTCCGCCTTCAGGTTGATATAGCCCGAAAAGAACATTCATCAAAGTCGATTTCCCTGCACCGTTTTCTCCTAACAGTGCGTGAATTTCACCTTGTTCTAATTGCAAAGTAATATTATCATTTGCAACAAAATTACCGAATTCTTTTCTTATATTTAACATCTCAATGACGTATTCCACTGGGCCCACTTCCTCGCAATTGGGATTTATAGTTTAAATTAGTACAAGAAAAAGCTCCATTCTTGGAAATCTTTCTTGTATTAATTTTTAAATGTACTTCGTAAAATAAAACTATGAAAGCCGGGTCACCCCAGCCTTCACAATTCTATATATGATTATTATTTTGTTGGTTTTTCTGGCACTTCAATTTTGCCTTCAGCAATCTCTTTTGCAAACTCATCAACTTTATCTAGAACTTCTTGTGGAATTGCACCGCGTGAATCAGCAAGTGCAATCGCACCATCGGCCAAACCATATCTCGTTATTTCGCCGCCTGGAAATTCGCCCTTAGCAGCAAGTTCCGCAGTTTTCATAACAGCTAAGTCAACACGCTTAAGCATTGAAGTTAATGTAATGTTGGCATCACCAACTTTACCTTCTTCATATTGGTCGGAGTCAACACCGATTACCCAAACATATGCGTCAGGATCTACTGCTTTACGTTCTTTTGCTTCTGCAAAAACACCGTTACCCGCGCCACCCGCGGCGTGGAAAATAATATCTACGCCAGAAGTATACATACGATTTGCCGCTGCTTTACCAAGTTCAGCTTTATCGAAGTCACCCGTATACTGTACATCTACTACAATGTCAGGGTTAACAGTTTTTGCCCCTGCCACGAAGCCTGCATGGAAGCGTTCAATAACCGGAAATTCCATGCCACCTACAAAACCAACCTTATCTGATTTCGTCATTAGTGCGGCTACAGCACCTGCAAGAAAAGCACCTTCTTGCTCTTTAAACATAATGCTTGCTATGTTTGCAACATCGGATTCTTCATCTACAAGCCCAAACATATTATCTTTATGTTGTGATGCAATTGTTTCAAGTGCATCTTTCAGTAGGAATCCAACACCATAAACTAGGTCAAAATCGCGACGTACAAGTCTGTTCAAATTCGCCTCATATTCAGATGCATCAGTCGACTGTAAGTAATCGTACCCGCCATCGCCTTTTTTAAGATTATTTTTTTCCCCGTAGTCTACAATCCCTTTCCAAGCCGATTGGTTGAACGATTTATCGTCAACACCGCCCGTATCTGTTATCATCGCAACCGAAAATGCTTTTTCAGTTGATTCAGATGGAGCGGTTGTACCGTCTTTCTTTGCGTCTTTTTCTTTATCCGTTCCGCATGCACCAAGAATTGTACCGGCAGCTAGAAGCATTGATAATGCAAGACCAAATTTGCGTTTACTCAATAGTAACTCCTCCTATTTTTTTTTTATAGTAGGACGCATATGCGTCTTATACCCGTTTTCTTACAACATGGAAACTAAATTTGTCTGCCCGAAAATAGTTTTTCGAATACAGAACCATTTCGCCCTCTTCACTATAATGCTTTTGAAAAAGGACTAGTAGCGGGACGTCAATTCCGCACCTTAAAATGGAAGACGCTTCATCGTCATAGCCAACAGGCTCAATATGGGCCACCGCTTGATCGATTCGAATCTCTCCAGACTTTTCAATTGCGTCGAATATAGATACGTTTAACAGTTCTTCAGTTCCTAGAGGTAAATTTTTCGACAAAACATTGTCTATGCAATAAACGACTGGATCTCCATCCGCTGTGCGTACCCTTTTTATTGTAACAAGCTTGTCTTCATTATTGCAATCAAACTTAGCAATATCTTCTTCACTCGGATCCGATTCAGAAACGTCCATAAATATTGTACCGGGTTCCATACCTGCTTTACGAATCATTGTAGATACGCTCGATAATTGTTCGATACCGGATGTAAATAACGGCTTAGGATTAACAAACGTTCCCACGCCATGTTTTCGAACAATAACTTTTTCCTCTTCAAGCAAACGAAGTGCCTCTCTTAGTGTCGCACGACTTACACCCAATTCCCTTGCGAGTTCAAATTCAGAAGGAAACCGTTCGTTCACTTTAAATACACCCGTTTCAATGTCTTTCTTCAATCGTTCAATTACTTGTAAATAAAGGTGTCTTTGATCCGACTTTATCATCATTGCATCCATCACCGCCTTCACCGAGGTCAGACCTCTGATGTTTTACAACGTTACTAATTAACCATACTATATCACTTTCGGCTTATAAAATAAACAAAGTCTTTATATATTTTTATTTCACGTTTTAGGAAAGCATATCTACTTCATCCTTCGCTATTAATACTTGCCGCGGTTTGCTCCCTTCTGGCGGTCCAACCACACCCCGCAACTCCATTTGATCGACAATTCGTGCAGCCCTGGAATAGCCCACTCTAAAACGACGTTGCAGCATCGATACGGAAGCCGTTTGTAGTTCGGTGACAAGTTGCACGGCATCGTCATATAATTCGTCCGTCTCCTCATGAGGAGCTACTTCCACAATATCAGTCGGAATCATTTCTTCTTGATATTGAGCTTTTTGCTGCTCAATAACAAAATCGACAATTGCTTCAACTTCGCTGTCGGATACAAACGCACCTTGTATACGAACAGGTTTAGAAACACCAGCTGGTAGGAATAGCATATCGCCCCTTCCTAAAAGTTTTTCTGCGCCGCCACTGTCAAGAATTGTCCGCGAATCAATCGCAGATGAAACAGCAAATGCAATACGCGATGGAATATTGGCCTTAATAACGCCCGTGATTACATCGACACTAGGGCGCTGGGTTGCTATTATAAGATGGATTCCCGCGGCACGTGCCATCTGTGCAAGACGAGTTATGGAATCTTCCACATCACTTGAGGCAACCATCATTAAATCCGCCAATTCATCGACAATAACGACGATATACGGCATCCGTGGATGTTTCTCTTCATTTTCTTCGTTCCAAATATCAATATGATCGTTATACCCTTCTATATTGCGCGTACCTGTGTGTGAAAATAATTCGTAGCGTCGTTCCATTTCAGATACAACTTTTTTTAACGCTTGTGATGCTTTTCGCGGATCCGTCACAACCGGCGCAAGAAGATGTGGGACCCCGTTGTACACATTCAGTTCCACCATTTTCGGGTCAATCATCATCATTTTTACTTCATGAGGTTTTGTACGCATTAAAATACTAATAATAATTCCATTTATGCATACACTTTTCCCGCTACCCGTTGAACCGGCAATGAGAACATGTGGCATTTTATTGAGTTCCGCCAACATAGCCTGTCCAGTTACATCGCGGCCAAGGGAAATCATTAATTTTGAATCTGGACGGTTGTTTTCCTTTGCTTCAATTACTTCACGCAAACTAACAACCGCAATATCGCTATTTGGAACTTCGATTCCAACTGCTGATTTCCCGGGAATTGGTGCTTCGATTCGAATATCGCTTGCTGCGAGTGCGAGTGCGATATCATCCGCCAAACTGACAATTCGACTTACTTTGACACCTGTGTCAGGTAATACTTCATATTTCGTCACAGCGGGTCCTAAATGGACTTGTGTAACACGTGCTTTTACACCAAAACTTAAAAAGGTCCGTTCAAGCTTTTGAGCGTTTGCCTGAATGGAGTCATACTCTGCCGATTGATCGTTGTAAGGTGTTTCTTTTAGCAAAGTTGCCGGTGGTAAAATATAGGATTCATTCTCTTCTTCGCCTGTTACGCCAGTGTAATTCACAACTTCCACAACACTCTCTTGTTGTACTTCAGCGGCGCGTTGTTCATCAGGACTTATTTTTTCGATTCGTTCACTAAAGGCTGAAATAATTGGTTGCGCCGGTATTTCTTCTATTTCAATTGTTTGATGTGTCGGTTCCGGGGCAACAGTTTCATTTTCTGCTTTAACTTTGTTCTTTGAACCGTTAGCCTTTGTTTTTTCAACTTTCTTTTTAACCGGTTTCTTTTCTTGACGTACACTATTGGAAATGTTCCCCTTTATCGTTGCAAGTAGTGGGGGTAATTTTTCTGCCGCGTAAGGAACAATTGCTTTTCCCGTCAAAAGGATAAGCCCTACCGAAAATAACAAGATCCCCGCAACCGTTGCGCCCGCAGACTCAAATAAAGAAAAGAACAGTGCAAAAAGGAATGCACCAGCCATTCCACCACCAAGCGCTCCGCTCCTTGTAGTAATCCCGTCATTTGTTACGAGAACTTTCCATGTTTCTTTAAGTACGGAGTCAGATAGTAAAGTTCGACTCGCATAGAGCTCCTTAAATAGTTGAACGTGACTCAAAAGAATAATACTTGCTAGGACAAATAAACTTCCAATGACAATCCTATTATTCAATCCACCAACTGTTCTATTAATCATAAAAATAAGAGCTTGAACGATTAGTAATAATGGCATTGCACCATACCAGTTACCGAAAACGAACATAGATAACGACGTAAGTCCTCTTCCCACCGGGCCAAATTCAAATATCATAATAACGGCCAAGCTAATCATTACTAGGCCAATGACTTCATACAATAAAGGATGCAGTCCCGAATCTTTCTTTTTTCTAGCGTTTGGTTTCCTATTCCCTGTTTTTCTTTTCTTAGCCATGTGCGTCCTCCTTTCGATGTATTTTTATGAAAAAAGGATTTCCCGCCGTTCAATTGGCAAGGAAATCCTTCGAAGCGGTACTATTATCAATATTCCATAATAATTGGGATAATCATCGGTCTTCTTTTCGTTTGTTGGTACAAGTATGAGCTTAGCGTGTCGCGAATCTCTTGCTTTATGTTTGTCCAATCAAATGATTTTTTATTCACATGCTTTTCAACAATTTTTCGAACGAGCTTCGTAGACTCTTCTAAAAGTTCTTCCGATTCACGAACATAAACAAATCCCCTTGAAACAATTTCAGGTCCCGAAGCGATGCGTTTCTGTTTGCGATTCAATGTAACAACAACAGTGAATATACCATCTTGGGATAGAAGCTTTCGGTCACGTAGCACAATGTTGCCAACGTCGCCAACACCAATTCCATCGATAAGAATATTACCCGCTTGAACCCGCCCGCTCATGCGCATTTTGTTTTTATTATATTCAACAATATCGCCTTTATCTGCGATGAAGACACTTGTTTTCGGAACGCCAGTTTGCTGCGCGAGTTTCGAATGGGCAATCAGCATACGGTATTCACCTTGAATAGGTATAAAATATTTAGGTTGCATTAAGTTCAGCATAAGCTTCAAGTCTTCCTGGCTACCATGACCCGAAACGTGAACTTTTCTGCTTGAAGTAAGGACAGATGCCCCAGCTTGTGCAAGATCGTTCATCGTTTGGTTCATTTCAACTTCCATACCAGGTGATGGTGTAAATGTTATTAGTACCGTGTCCGTTTCTTTAATACGAATATCATTATGGTGCTTGCGAACAATTTTAGCGAGCGCATCTAGTGGCTCCCCTTTGTTACCTGTCACAATAATAACAACTTTTTCGTCGTCATATTTATCAATATCTTGGACTGGAATAACAATGTCATCTTCAATTGTTAAATACCCCAGTCTCATACCTACTTCAAAATAACTTTCTAAACTTTTTCCAACGACCGCTACTTTTTTACCTGATTCAACAGCGGTATCAAAAACTTGCTGAATTCGTATGAAGTTTGACGCATAAAGAGCAACAAGAATTCTACCTTCTGCACTGTGGAACGTTTTCGACAAATGCGTTTCGATGACTGATTCCGACGTCGTGTAGCCAGGTCGTTCTGCTTCAGATGAATCTGACATTAAGATAAAGACACCTTGCTCACCAAGTGCAGCCATTTTCGCAATATCTGGACGATACTTACCTTTAGCTGCTTGGTCAAACTTAAATTCTCCTGTGTGAACAATGGCACCCTCACTCGTATTAAAAACAATTCCAAGCGAATCGGGGATACTATGCGTCGTGTTGAAAAAAGTTACATGTGTCCGTTCAAAATTCATCCGACTTTTGTTTGTCACTTCAAAAAACTTGATCCCTGGTGGTGCTGGCATTTCTTTTAAATGTTCTTTTGCTAGCGCAATTGTTAGCTTGGATCCGTATACGGGTGCTTGTACTTTTTGTAACAAGTAAGCAATCGAACCAATCGCATCTTCATGACCATGCGTTAAGAAAATCCCTTTTACACGCTCTTTATTTTCTTCGATGTAAGAAATGTCTGGAATAACAATATCAATTCCAAGCATTTCCCCTTCCGGGAACATCAGTCCACTATCTACAATAAATAATTCTTCATCAATTTCAACTACGTACATCGCTTTACCTATTTCCCCTACTCCACCGAGAGGGATAATTCGAATTAATTCATTTTTAGTTTTTGACACATTGTTTCCTCCTATTTCCAATTCCCGTTCCTAACGACTATGTTTCATTATACGGGACAAAACCTTCCTGTACAAACAAAAAAAGCCGGAAATCGATTCCGGCTTTTTTTAACCAAAAATATGACGGTTTTCTTCGTATGTTTTCCATACTTTATCGAAATCAGTATTCTGATTTTCATATGCAACTAATGGCAGTCTTACACCGCCTACATCAACACCGATTTTATTCAAAGCATACTTTACAGGAACTGGATTCGGCGCGGCAAACATAGCTTGGAACAACGGAACAAGCGCACGATGCATAGCTGCCGCCTCGGCGTTTCTACCTTCTTTAAAAGAGGCGATCATTTTCTGTATGTCGTTTCCTACGGCATGTGCCGCAACTGATATGATTCCGTTACCCCCAATTGAAAGTAGCGGAAGCGTCAACGAATCATCCCCACTATAGACAGCAAAACCTTCATCTGTTCCTGATATGATAGCTGCCATCTGCTCAAGATCTCCGCTCGCTTCTTTCACAGCACGAATATTCTTGATTTTTGATAGCTCAATAGTTGTTTCTGGAAGCATATTGACGATTGAACGACCTGGAATATTATACAGAAGTACAGGTAAAGAAGTTTCTCCTGCTATATGGGAAAAATGCGCGTACATCCCTTTCTGATCAGGTTTATTGTAATAAGGCGTCACGAGCATTATTCCATCGACACCCATTTTTACAGCCGATTGTGTAAGTAATACGGATTCTGCGGTTGAATTCGTACCTGTTCCAGCAATAACTGGAATACGCTTGTTCACTGTTTCAACCGTAAATGAAAGAAGCGGCGCTGTCTCTTCTGCTGTTAACGTAGGAGATTCTCCAGTCGTTCCGCTAACTATTAACGAATCCGTCCCATTTGCAATTAAATGTTCGATTAGTTTTTCTGTTTTATCATAGTCGATAGCACCCGTAGATGAAAAAGGAGTCACCATCGCTGTAGAAACACGTCCAAGTTCCATTCTTATCGCTCCTCATTAATAAAATCAATCGCGCCGAAGGCATTAATTTAATTCAGCGGGAGGTTGAACCTCCGCTGAATTAAATTAGGTGTTCTGCAATTTGCACTGAATTCAGCGCCGCGCCTTTTAGTAAATTATCTGTTACGACCCACATATGGAAACCAGTAGGATGATCAGGATCTTTTCGAATCCGACCGACAAATACATCATCTACTCCCTCTGCAAACAACGGCATTGGATAAGATTGCTGTGCCGGATCATCTTGAAGGACAATCCCTGGTGCATTTTCCAATAATTTTTTCAAATCTTCAACTGTCGTTCCTTCTGTGTCAATTTCAAAATAAATTGACTCGGAATGACCTGAAACAACAGGGATGCGAACGCAAGTTGCAGAAACATGTAAATCTTTATTTTCAAATATTTTCTTTGTTTCATTTATCATTTTTAGCTCTTCGAGTGTGTACCCAGAAGAATCGAATGCGTCAATTTGTGGGATTGCATTGAATGCGATTGGATAGAAACGTTCTCCCGCGCCCGTTGGCAACAGCGCAGCTTCATTCGTTGCACGAGTTTCGAACTGATTGCTTTGATTTTCAAGCTCCTCAATTGCTTCTACTCCCGCTCCCGAAACCGCTTGGTATGTTGAAACGATAACCCTTTTCAACCCCAATTTTTCTCGGATTGGTTCAAGCGCTGTAACCATTTGAATTGTCGAACAGTTTGGATTTGCAATAATCCCTTTATGATTGGCTAGTGATTTGGGATTGACTTCTGGCACAACGAGAGGAATGTCTTCTACCATACGGAAAGCACTTGTATTATCAATAACAACTGCACCTCTAGCTACGGCTTCACTTGCAAACATTTTTGAAATGTTTCCTCCTGCGCTAAAAAATGCAATATCAATACCATCAAATGATTCTGGAACGGTTTCTTCGACTATAAACTTCTGACCATGCGCTGAAATTTCAATTCCTTCAGATCTTTTTGAAGCAAGTAGTTTAATAGACTTCGCCGGGAATTTACGTTCAAGTAGCTTTTCTAAAATTTTTGTTCCAACAGCCCCCGTCGCACCAACAATTGCAACATTAACAGTATTCATATAAATCTCCCTTTCAGCACTTAAGCAGTAGTATTGGGAAAATTATATCATATGGACACGTACATTGTATCTAAATGTTCACTTTTTGTCGTGAATAATCAAAAGTGGTTGAAGTTGTTTTTTCTCAAGTGCAGCCGCCGCAGCGGGTACCATTAACGAAAAGTCCGATATAAGCGAGTTTGGTTTCTTGAATGGGTCATCCTGTCCAAATGGTATAAAGAAAACATTTTTCATGTTCAATAACTTTATGATATTCGCTCCATTTAAACCTAGTGCGTCGTTTGTCGAGATTCCAAGCAGGACCGGGCTCCCGTTACGCAAAGTTGCTTTTGCCCCCATTAAGACGGGTGAGTCCGTCGCCGCATTTGCAAACCGGCTAAGTGAGTTCCCCGTCATCGGCGCAATAATCATAATATCAACAGGTGTTTTGGGACCGAATGGCTCTGCACCGACAATCGTTGAAATCACTTTTTCGCCTGTTGCTTCTTCAATTCTACTAATCCACTCTTCTCCCGTTCCAAATCTCGTAGCAGCGGTTAAAACAGAATGGGTGATAACAGGTACAACGGTAGCACCAGCTTTTTTCAGTGAGTTTATAACTGGGATAATCTCCTCATATGTGCAATGGGAGGCCGTAATGCCAAGACCTATTCGCTTTCCTTGTAGCATGAACTTCCCCTTTCATCTTCGATAGATTCGATCGAGCGCGTCTGCCAATGCAGCAGCCGCGTCAACCGGAAAATGTTTCCCCGGAAGTCCAGGGAGTATTGTATAGTATTCAGTCGCTGGGTTATCCCTTAGGCAACCAGGAGCTGATGCTAAATCGAAGATGCGGAGTCGTGAATCACTTGGCTGTGAAAGCCACTTTGCCGGGATTGTATTGACCAAACACCCCTCTTTTAGTGTAAAGGTATCTGTAATTCTTAACGCGTCGTATCGATACGCTGATGCCTCACCAAGTTGACTATTCGAACGTGCGACAATCGTTATTTCTGCACCGAGCGACGACAATACTTCGGCAACCATTTTACCGACTTTTCCAAAGCCCGCAACGTAGAAATGTCTCCCCGCTATCAAACCCTTTGTACTTAAATGATATTCGGTTATAAACGCTTCCGCCGTTAACCTTGCATTACGCCAAATGAATTGTTCGTCTTGTAAATAATGATGAACATGAACACCGGATTCTTCAAAGGGAGTTAGCCATTCTTTAGACGTGACACCGACGTAGACATGCATTCCCTCTTCCAATAGTTCGAGTGGGAGCGTATTTTTCAACTGAAGGATAGGAAATACAAGATGTTTAGGAGAGAACCTTTTAATCATTTCCTTCAACTCTTCTGTATAAGAATCTCCATAGAAATAGTTACATTCATAACCACGCGCAGCCATATTTTCGCTACACGCAGATATTCTTTTATCCGCCCCGATAAAAACCCATCGATTATCGTTCATCTGCATCTACCTCATCCATTGTTCCAGTCTTTCCAAACAAAATTCGATGTTCGCCGATTAGCACAATTTCTTCCCAAGGTATAAATTCATCTGACTGCTCCTGACGGTTCTTAAATGAAAATCGGCCAAACTTCTTCTTAATTTCAAAACCAATGATGTCCCCAGTTTTTCCATTGAAAATAAGATCCGTATCTGCGAGCAAGCCGTATCGAATTCCATCCTCCACTTGAATGAGCTCCTTTTGAGCAAGTTCTGAAAGTAGCATTGCCATTCCCCTTTCATCTCTTTTCCTCATTATATGAATAGAAATAGAAAAACTGACTACAAACACAGTTAGAACTTAATGTGTTTGCAGACAGCTTCTGGTGCGATAACGGAAATCGCTGGTTTATTATTAAAAACTTCAACCGCCAATTGATGGGTTTCCACCAAATTCACTTGGTCAATAAGGGAAACTACTTCGTCGATTGTTTGATGTTTATTTAACGTTAATTCATTACTTCCATTGCGATGCATTCTCGATTCTGAACTTTCAAGTCCAAGTAGAAAACCACCTTTTAACTGCTCTTTGGCATTATAAATTTCGTTTTTGGTTAGTCCCTTTTTCTGTACCGAATCAATTATAGCGTTAATTGTACCGTATAATTCCTCCGTTTTCTCGGGAGCCGTTCCACCGTAAATCACAAATGCCCCCGAACTTTTATAGGATGAATAAGATGAATAAACCGAGTATGCAAGACCCCGTTCTTCCCGAATCTCTTGAAATAATCGAGAGGACATCGCCCCACCTAATACGCTGTCCAACACAGCCATATCATACAACCGTTTATCTTGAAGAGCTAGTCCTGGAAAACCTATACATACATGAGCCTGCTCAATATCCTTTTCTTTTATGGATACACCTGGATGAAATTCAGGTATTTCTAAAATGGGTTCTTTCTCTTTTTCCCCAGATTTGAATGAACCGAATACCTCTTCAATAAGACGAATTAGGTCGTCGTCATAATTTCCAGCAATTGATATGACGATATTTTCAGGTCGGTACATACGATTCATAAATGTACGTATTGTCTCTTTAGTGAATGTCTCAATTGTTTCTTCTTTTCCTAACACGGGCCTACCTATCGGATGCCTGGGATACATTAACGCCCAAAGTCTTTCTTCCACATCATCGTCCGGTGTGTCTTCTACTGAAGCAATTTCGTCAAGAACAACAGATCTTTCTTTACTAATTTCTTCTTCATCAAATACGGAGTTGAAAAACATATCTCCTAGTATTGTAAATGCTTTTTGTGCATGGTTGTTTAACACAGTCGCATAAAAGCACGTCGTCTCTTTCGATGTAAATGCGTTCATATCCCCACCGATACGATCGAACTCCTCCGCAATTGTACGGGCACTTCTCGTTTTGGTCCCTTTAAAAAGCATATGTTCAATAAAATGAGCGATTCCACTTTCCGATTCCTGCTCATTAGACGAGCCTGCTTCAATCCATATTCCAATCGCTACTGAACGAACATAAGGCATCTTTTCATGAACAATTCTGACGCCATTTCCACATATCTGTCTCTGTATCATCTCACTATTCCCCTTCAAAGAACAAAAAGCCCCTTTTTTCACATAAAGTGAAGAAGAGGCTTTTGGTTTTGTTCATACATTTTTATTTTCCTTCTTGTTCCGCCGCTTTTTTCTCTTCAATTAGAACTACTTTTCTTGAAAGGTTCACACGGCCTTGATTGTCGATTTCAATTACTTTGACGAATAGTTCGTCGTCCATTTTCATAACGTCCTCAACTGCTTTTGTACGTTCTTCTGCAATTTCAGAAATATGAAGCAATCCATCTTTTCCTGGGAAAATTTCAAGGAATGCACCGAATTTCTCAATTCGTTTTACTTTCGCCATGTAATATTCGCCGACTTTTGCTTCGCGAACAATGTTTTCAATCATGCTTTTCGCTTTTTCATTCATCGCATTATTAGGTGAAGAAATGTAAATCGTACCATCTTGCTCTGTGTCGATTTTAACATTTGTTTCTTCAATGATTTTGTTAATTACTTTTCCACCAGGTCCGATAACATCGCGGATTTTGTCTGGATTAATCGTAATCATAATAATTTTCGGTGCGTATTCAGATAGTTTTTCGCGTGGTCCTTCGATTACCGAATTCATATGCTCAAGAATATGCATACGTCCGATTTTCGCTTGCGCAAGTGATTCTTCAAGGATTTGACGTGATAGGCCATCAACTTTAATATCCATTTGAAGTGCTGTAATCCCTTTTGCAGTACCTGCTACTTTAAAGTCCATGTCGCCAAGCGCGTCTTCCATTCCTTGGATATCTGACAAGATTGAGTAGTTTTCGCCTTTTTTCACAAGTCCCATTGCAATACCTGCTACTGGTGCTTTTAATGGAACACCAGCATCCAACATTGCCATCGTCGATGAACAAATAGATGCTTGTGAAGACGAACCATTCGATTCAAGTACTTCTGCTACTAGACGAATCGTGTATGGGAATTCTGTTTCATCTGGAAGAACTGCTACAAGTGCGCGCTCTCCTAGTGCACCGTGACCAATTTCGCGTCGACCTGGTCCACGAATAGGACCTGTTTCTCCTACGCTGAAATTCGGGAAGTTATAATGGTGCATAAATCGGCGTGATTCCTCCAATCCAAGACCGTCGATTATTTGCGCTTCGCCAAGCGCACCTAAAGTACAAACGCTAAGTGTTTGTGTTTGGCCGCGTGTAAATAGACCTGAACCATGCGCTCTCGGTAAGAGGCTTACATGTGATTCAAGTGGACGAATTTCTTCTGGGCTACGGCCATCTGGACGAACTTTTTCGTCTGAAATAAGGCGACGTACTTCCTCTTTCACCATATTACCCAAAATCGTTTTAACTTGCTTCATAGTAACTTCATCTGCTTCGTTTTCTGTGTAATGCTCAATCACTTCATTTTTCACAGCATTGATTGCTTCTTCGCGTGCTAGTTTTTCTTTCGTTTGGATTGCATCGATAAGCTTCGTTTCTGAGCTTTCTTTAATCTCAGCTACTAATGCTTCATCTGGTACGAAAAGTGCGATATCCATCTTTTCTTTACCGATTTCTGCAACAATTTTTTCTTGGAACTCGACAAGACGAATAATTTCGTTATGACCAAACATAATTGCTTCTAAAATAACATCTTCAGTTACTTCAGATGCTCCCGCTTCAACCATATTAATTGCGTCTTTTGTTCCCGCAACAATAAGATCTAAATCACTTTTCGCCATTTGTGCTTGTGTCGGGTTAATAACAAATTCACCGTCAACTTGACCAATTTGAACACCTGCAATCGGCCCTTCAAACGGAATATCTGAAACCGATAGCGCTAAAGAAGATCCAATCATAGCAGCCATTTCAGATGAGCTGTCTTGGTCCATTGATAATACGAGTGAAATGACTTGTACATCATTACGGAATCCATCCGCAAATAAAGGACGAATCGGACGGTCAATTAGACGACTTGTCAACACTGCTTTTTCAGATGGACGTCCCTCACGTTTAATGAAACCTCCGGGAATTTTACCTACTGCGTAAAGACGCTCTTCATAATTCACTGTTAAAGGGAAAAAGTCGAGACCTCTTGAATTTTTTGAAGCTGTTGCAGTTGAAAGTACAGTTGAATCACCGTATCGTACGAGCACAGCACCGTTTGCTTGCTTCGCAAATTGACCAGTTTCGACAATTAACTGCCTACCTGCCCAATCGAGTGTGTAAGTCTTTTTTTGCTCTGTCATTATTGAACCCCTCTCCATATTCCAGCCTGGACTGTATACGTTATATGTATTAATAATAGTGTATCAAAAATAGCTTATTGATGCGAAGTATTTCATTTCAAAAAGAAAAAGCGGGCAAGGCCCGCTTTCAAATGTCATCTTATTAACGGCGTAAGCCTAGTTTAGTAATAAGATCACGGTAACGTTGAACTTCATTTTCACGCAAGTATCTAAGAAGTCTACGGCGTGTTCCGATCATTTTCAAAAGTCCACGACGTGAGTGGTGGTCTTTCTTATGAGTCGATAGATGAGTGTTCAGGTTATTGATCTCTTCAGTAAGGATAGCGATCTGAATATCTGCTGATCCAGTATCGGTTTCGTGAACTTTGAATTCGTTGATCAATTCGTGTTTGCGTTCTTGTGTAATAGCCATCCTTTTCACCTCCTATTTCAAAATATCCCCTATTCCCGAGCAAACGTTGGTGACTCGTCTTGCCAAGGAATGGTTCGTGCACATCGGCACTTTTTTATAATACCATGCCCATTTTTGAATTGCAACAATCAGTGATGTACTGCCAGCATCTCTTTTGCGCTATTTTTGTCTTTTACCATTTGTTCAATGAGTGCTTCCACAGAATCGAACTTTTCTTCCGTCCGTATATGCCCAATCCATTCAACAGCCGCCTCTTTATCGTATAAGTCACCATCAAAATCAATGACATTGACTTCGACAACTGCCTGAATTGCCCCTTCACTATGGAATGTAGGTTTTACACCGACACTGCACACACCGTCATATATCTTGTCTTCCACGATAAAACGGACCGCGTATACGCCGTTGGCAGGTAAGATTGTATTCGTATCCGGTAAAATATTGGCCGTTGGAAACCCAAGAAGTCGCCCTCTTTTCTCTCCGTGCACGACCGTTCCAATTGTTCGGAATGGCCTGTTTAGTAGCAATGCAGTTTCCTCTACATTGCCTTCCGAAAGCAATTTTCGAATGCGAGTCGATGAAACCTTCTCATCCTCATCGATTACTTTTTCAACAATTGTTGTTCCATAAAGGCCTTCTGCCAAGGAAGCCATATCTTTCATTGTACCTGATCCTTTTGAACCAAACGAAAAATCAAATCCAGCAGTAACATGTTTGACGTTAAGTCCTTTCATGAACACATCAACAAATTGCTCAGGTGTAAGTGACGCAAGCGACCAGTCAAATGTAACGACGAACAGCGTATCAATGCCCATTGAACGAAGTAACCTAACTTTTTCGGGGTACTGCGTAATATAACCTACTTTGTTTTTTCCGTCGCCAAAAAGATGGGATGGATGCGGGTCAAACGTCATGACTGCGGAACGTATTCCCAGTTCTTCCGCTTTTCTTTTTGCTTCAGAAATGACGGCATAATGACCTTTATGTAATCCGTCAAAAAAACCGATTGCAAGTGAATACTGTTCATCCGTATCCACTTCAACATTTTCTGGATAATGCAATTTGTAAATTTCCAACTCAGTTCCCCCTTACCATGTTCAAAGGAAACATCTTCTCGGGCTTCATGAGGTTAGGCTTTGAAGGATGTCTCCTGTAAATTGCAATTGCTTTGCTTTCCCTTGTAAATACAACTGATTCTTCATCATGAAGAATTGGATGTTCGGGTAACACTTGTCCATTTTCTATTTTAGCATACATCTCTTCCTCAATTTCAACGGTTGGGAACTCAGTAAGCGCATCTTCTAGCGGATGTAAAATTGTTGAAATCATTCCATTCTCTTTTAAGTCCTTAACTTCTGCAAGCGTACGGCAGTCGGGTTGTCTGTATGTTCCTGAAGCTGTACGAACAAGTGAAGCCATATGTGCAGGAAATCCAAGTAACTCCCCAATTTGCACGGCAAGCGTACGGATATACGTTCCTTTGCCACAAGCAATACGGAGTTGAAATGTAATTTCAGTTCCTTCATACACTTCTTCAGGATTAAGCAATTCAAGTTCATGGATACTGACCGTTCGTTCAGGTCTTTCCACTGTTTGACCTTTCCTAGCATACTCGTACAATTTACGACCATTCACTTTTACCGCTGAATACATCGGTGGTATTTGTGTGATTTCACCTGTTAATTGTTTTAGTACTTTTTCGATTTGTGAACAATCGAACCGTTTTTCGGACAAATCCGATTCAACGATTGCACCGTCAGCATCTTCGGTTTCTGTCGCCGTGCCAATTGAAATAACGGCTACATATTCTTTCCCTTGATTTGTAATATACTCTGCCACTTTTGTTGCCTGTCCGATACATATTGGCAAAACACCTTCTACGCTCGGATCAAGTGTGCCTGTATGACCTACTTTTTTCGTTCCTAGAATTTTGCGCAACTTGAATACGCAGTCATGTGATGTCATTCCTTTTTCTTTCCATAGGGGAAGTATTCCATCCATTTGAAAACTCCTTTTATATGTAAACAAAGGAAGTCGGAAAGTCCTTTCGGACACCGACTTCCCATATTGTTTTATTCTTTATGCTCATTTTTTACTTGAGTAAGTAAAGATTCAATTCGACTTCCGTATGCTACGGATTCGTCAAATTTGAATTCAATCTCGGGCGTTTTACGAAGTCTTATTCGTTGCCCAATTTCTGTTCGGATAAATCCTTTAGCTTTCGACAGCCCTTTAAGTGTATCTTCTTTCTCTCTATCACTTCCAAGAACAGAAATATAGATTGTAGCCTCTTGAAGGTCGCCAGTCACTTCGACGTCTGTCACAGTGACAAAGCCGATTCTAGGGTCTTTCACCTTTTGAAGGATGATATCTCCTAGTTCTTTTTTCATTTGTTCTGCAACACGATTTACGCGTTTTGACATGGATGGTCACCCCGATTCCGTATCAGTAATAATCAAGCGTAAGATCGGACATTTCCCATTCTGGATTGGATTCTAGAAATCGGATTGCACGTCTTACTTCTCGTTCAGCCGCATCTTTTGATGAGGCTGTTGCTACGAGTGCAATTGTCGTACGCTGCCAAAGATCCTGATGATCGATTTCAGCAATCGAGACATTATAAGAGTTTTTTGTTCGATCTGTCATTCGTTTCAAAACCGAACGTTTCTCTTTTAATGAAGCGACCATCGGAATGAAAAATGTACATTCCGCGTAAACAATCATACTCTTTTAACTTCTTCCATGATATATGCTTCTATAACATCGCCTTCTTGGATGTCATTGAAGTTTTTGATTGTGATTCCACACTCATAACCTCTTGCAACTTCTTTTGCGTCGTCTTTGAATCGTTTCAACGTATCAAGTTCGCCTTCGAAAATAACGATATGATCGCGAATTACACGAACGCCTGAATCACGAGTAATTTTACCTTCAGTTACATAACTTCCGGCAATAGTACCGATTTTCGAAACTTTAAACGTCTCGCGCACTTCGACTTGCCCAATCACTTTTTCTTCGAATTCAGGATCAAGCATGCCTTTCATCGCTGATTCAATTTCTTCGATCACTTTATAAATAACGCGGTGTTGTCTAATATCGACGCCTTCTTCTTCTGCTGCGCGTCTTGCATTGACATCTGGACGAACGTTAAATCCGATGACAATCGCGTTCGATGCAGCCGCAAGCGAGATATCCGATTCGTTAATCGCACCAGCACCCGTATGAATAATCTTAACGTTGACACCTTCAACTTCAATCTTCATAAGAGATGCCGCCATTGCTTCAACCGTACCTTGTACGTCCGCTTTAACAATGAGTTTCAATTCTTTCATTTCGCCTTGGCTCATTTGTTCAAACAAGTTATCTAGTGTAACTCTTGTTTTCTCCCCACGTTGTTCTTGAATGGCTTCTCCAGCTCTAGATTCACCGATTTGACGCGCTGTTTTCTCATCTTTAAAGACAACAAAACGATCCCCAGCTTGTGGTACATCACTTAGTCCAGTAATTTCTACAGGAGTAGATGGACCGGCTTCTTTCACACGACGTCCGATATCGCTAATCATTGCACGAACACGGCCAAATGTATTACCAACAACAATTGGATCGCCTACTTTAAGCGTACCGTCTTGTACAAGAAGTGTTGCAGCAGAACCGCGACCTTTGTCAAGCTGTGCTTCAATAACTGAACCACGTGCAAGGATGTCTGGGTTAGCTTTCAACTCTGCTACTTCAGCTACAAGTAGAACCATTTCAAGCAACTCTTTAATACCTTCACCTTTCAATGCAGAAATCGGAACGAAAATTGCGTCGCCGCCCCATGCTTCTGCTACCAGCCCATGTTCCGTAAGTTCTTGCATGACACGGTCTGGATTTGCTGAAGGCTTATCCATTTTGTTGACAGCTACAATAATTGGAACTTCCGCTGCTTTCGCATGGCTAATCGCTTCAATTGTTTGTGGCATAACACCATCATCCGCTGCAACAACAAGGATTGTAATGTCTGTAATACTTGCACCTCGTGCACGCATCGTTGTGAATGCCGCGTGACCTGGTGTATCTAGGAACGTAATCTTTTTGCCGTTCTCTTCGATTTGGTACGCACCAATATGTTGTGTAATACCGCCTGCTTCACCTTGTGTTACTTTCGTATTTCGAATTGAGTCAAGAAGAGTCGTTTTACCGTGGTCAACGTGCCCCATAATTGTAACGACAGGTGGACGTTCAATTTTTCCAGCTTCTGACTCTTCTTCATTTTCTCCGAAATACGTTTCAAGATCTGTTCTGTCGATGCGAATTTCTTCTTCGACTTCAACACCGTATTCCGCACAGATTAGTTCGATTGCATCTTTATCGAGTTCTTGGTTTATTGTTGCCATAACACCAAGCATAAATAACTTTTTAATAATTCCTGAAGGCTCGCGACCTAGTTTTTTCCCTAGTTCCGCTACAGAAAGCGATTCATAGAATGTAATTTTTTCCGGTAGTGGTCCTTCTACTTTTGGAACTGCAGCCGGACGGTATCTTCTTCTACCTTGGTTAATGCCTCGTGCGGGTGGACGACCACCGCGACGATTCGGGCCTCCGCCTTGTGGACGTGCTGCTGGGCGACCTTGAGTAGTTGGTGCCCCTCCCGTTGCTTGAGCTGGACGTTGCGTAGTGCCTTGCGTTGACTGTGCAGGACGCTGTCCAGTTGTAGCTGGTTTAGATTGTGCAGGACGGTTTTGGCTGCTTTGCGCTGGTCTAGTGCTTTTTGGAGCGCTTTTTCCTGTATTCGCTTTCGGCGCTACTTGCGCACCTTTATTACTAGCAAATGATTTATCAAGCTTTGAAATTGCTTCTGTATCTATCGTTGACATATGATTCGCCACTTCAACATTAAACTTCCCAAGCTCTTCGATTACTTCTTTAGTTGATCGATTCACTTTTTTCGCGTATTCATGTACACGTATTTTCGTCATTAGCTCACCCCCGGTTATATTCGTTGAGGAGCTCGGACAATTTACCGGAAAACCCGGCGTCCGTGACCGCAAGTACCACTCGCGATTCTTTTCCAATGGCATGCCCTAAATCATCTCGGCTTCCAAAAACATGCTTCTCAACGTTAAAAAAAGTACATTTATCATTAATTTTTTTCAATGTATTGGCAGATGCATCCTCTGCTACTACAACTAGATGCGCGTTGCCATTACGAACTTCACGTATCGTTAGTTCTTCACCAGTTACAATCATTCGTGCACGTGTCGCCATCCCAAGCAACTGCAATATTTGCTTAGAATTTTTCATTTTAGGGCTTCCCGTCGAACCGCGTGAAGAAGATCTTCATATACCTGATCAGGTACAGCCGTTCCAAGCTGACTTTCAATTGAACGATTTCGACGTGCAGTTTCGACCGCCTCCTCGGATTTGGACACATACGTCCCACGGCCAGATTTCTTTCCAGTGAGATCGACTGAAATTTCTCCGTCTTTCGGCCGAACGATACGAATCATTTCTTTTTTCGGAAACATTTCACCCGTAGCAGCGCATTTACGTAACGGAACTTTCTTCATCTTTGTCATGTATGCTCATCCTTTCACACCTTAGACTTCGTCGTCAGAATACAAGTCAATCGGTTCGTTTTCAGAACCAGTTAAAGTTTCGACTTCTTCATAGTGTAAATCCTCTTCGACTAGCGAATCGTTTGCCGACTCTTGATAGGCTGGAGGATAAATGCCAAGTTCGCGCGCATCTGTTTCACTTTTAATGTCGATTTTCCAACCCGTTAATTTGGCAGCAAGTCTTGCGTTTTGTCCACGCTTTCCGATTGCAAGTGATAGTTGATAATCGGGTACAACAACTGTTGTCGACCGTTCATCTTCACTCACCTGAACATCAAGAACTTTCGATGGGCTAAGTGCATTTGCAACAAATTCCATTGGGTCTTCAGACCATTCAACGATGTCCACTTTTTCACCATTTAGTTCGTCAGAAATCGATTGGACGCGTGCACCTCTTGCTCCAACACATGAACCAATCGGGTCGACATCTTCGTTATTCGTGTAAACTGAAATTTTCGAACGGTCTCCAGCTTCACGAGCAATCGTTTTAATTTCAACGATGCCTTCAAAGATTTCAGGAACTTCCATTTCAAACAATCTGCGAAGAAGACCGGGATGTGTTCTCGAAACAAACACTTGTGGTCCTCGCGATGTGCGTTCAACTTTCGTAATATATACTTTGATGCGATCATGTGGTTTGAAAGTTTCAGTCTGAATTTGTTCGCCAACTGGTAGAACCGCTTCGACTTTTCCAAGACCTACATATAAGTTACGTGCATCCAAGCGCTCGACGATACCATTGACAATATCATCTTCTCTATCGACGTATTCTTCGTAAATCATGCCACGTTCAGCTTCGCGTACTCGTTGTGTAACAACTTGTTTTGCAGTTTGTGCTGCGATTCGACCGAAATCTCTAGGTGTTACTTCTTCTTCAACGATATCAGCCAACTCATATGCCGGATTAATAACGTGTGCATTTTCAAGTGATATTTGTAGACGATCGTCTTCTACTTCTTCAACGACATCTTTACGTGAATAGACTTTCATGGATCCTTTATCCAAATTCAAGTCAACTCGAACGTTTTGTGCTTGGTTAAAATTCCGTTTATACGCTGTCACTAACGCCGCTTCAATTGCATCGGTTAACACTTCTCTAGAAATGCCTTTTTGCTTTTCAAGGGCTATTAGTGCATCGAGTAGATCACTACTCATGTTTAATCACTCCTATATTCAATTATGCAGAAAAATCAATTGCCAAACGTGCAAGTGCAATCTTCTCTTTGTCTATTAAGACAGTAATTTTTCTTGTTTTAATACGCACTTCAACTTCTGCCCCGTCCGGACCATAGGTAATCAAATACCCTTCGAATTCTTTCATACCGTCAATTGGCGCATACGTTTTAATAAAGACGTATTGACCAATCGCATTTTGAAAGTCAACTTCATTTTTAAGCGGTCTTTCTGCGCCAGGTGAAGATACTTCAAGAAAATAGTTTTGTGTGATTGGATCCACACGGTCCAGTTCTTCACTTAGTTTTTCACTTACAAGAGCACATTGGTCGATATCGATATCCCCTTTTGGTGTATCGATATAAACACGAAGAAACCAATCACTGCCTTCTTTTACAAACTCAACATCGACTAGCAGCAGTTCCAAATCGTTAACAATCGGACTGACGAGCTCTTCAACGACTTCCGTAACATTACTCATCTTATCCCTCCCAAAATCACATTCAAATGCGCCTTGGCGTAATTGCGCCTCGATTTTTTCTAGCTTGCACGATTAATTCTTCAAAAAATCTGGGCATCGGCCTTGGCTTTAACTCCAATTAGCAAAAGGTTAAACGAAGTTAAAAACACTACAGAACAACAGAAAAGAGCGGGAAATCCCACTCTCTCTGCGCAAGACTATTACAAAAGTTGTTCCCATCATAACATACGCTAAACTTCGTTGCAAACAATGCGCTAGAAGTACTATTGAACACATCCTTAAAAAAGTGAAAGTTGGTTTGCGTCGGGCATACCTTCGAGACATCCAAGCGTATCCATATACTCAACAACAGTCTTCGAAACACGTCCACGTTGTTGGAAATCCTCTTTAGACAAAAACTCTCCGTCTTTCCGTGCTTCAACAATAGAATTCGCAACGTTTGTGCCAAGTGATGGAATTGAATTGAATGGTGGAATAAGTGAGTTCCCTTCAATAATAAATGTCGTTGCATCGGATTTGTAAAGGTCTGGCTTGGCAAATGTAAATCCACGCTCACACATTTCCAACGAGATTTCAAGAACTGTAAGCAAGTTCTTTTCCTTCGGTGAAGCTTCCAATCCTTTTGCATTGATTTCGTTAATCTGCGCGCGAATCGTTGCAGAACCTTGAGTCATCGCAAGAAGATCGAAGTCCGAAGCACGAATCGAAAAGTAAGCCGAATAATAAAGAATTGGATGATGCACTTTAAAATATGCGATACGTAATGCCATTAATACATAAGCAGCAGCATGCGCCTTCGGGAACATGTACTTAATCTTCTTACAAGATTCGATATACCAATTCGGCACACCTTCAGCTTTCATTTCTGCTTCAAACTCGGGTGACAGTCCACGACCACGTCGGACAGATTCCATGATGCTAAATGCCATGGAAGGTTTTAACCCTTGATAGATTAGATAAACCATTATGTCATCACGACAACCGATTACATCGGATAGTTCACATGTTTTATTCTTAATTAATTCCTGTGCATTACCAAGCCAAACGTCCGTCCCATGGGACAGTCCTGAAATCTGAATGAGCTCCGAAAACGTGGATGGTTTCGTCTCTTCCAACATTTGACGTACGAACCGTGTACCGAACTCTGGAACACCTAACGTACCTGTTTTACAGCCTATTTGTTCGGGAGTCACGCCAAGCGAAGTTGTACCACTAAACAATTCCATAACTCCTTTGTCATCCGGTGGAATCGTCAGCGCATCAATACCTGATAAGTCCTCAAGCATTTTAATCATCGTCGGGTCATCGTGACCGAGAATATCTAGCTTCAATAAGTTATTTTCAATGGAATGGAAGTCAAAATGAGTCGTCATCCAAACCGAGTTCAAATCGTTCGCAGGAAACTGAATGGGCGTAAAGTCGAATATATCCATTGTATCCGGAACAACAATAATTCCGCCGGGGTGTTGCCCGGTATTTCGTTTCACGCCGGAACATCCTAGAACAAGTCGGTCGATTTCCGCACCACGCAAAGTCAATCCGTTATCATTCATATATCCCCGCACATATCCATAGGCCGTTCTTTCAGCAACCGTACCAATCGTTCCCGCTCTGTAAACAAACTCCTCACCAAAAAGATCTTTCGTATAATTATGCGCTTTCGCCTGATAATCTCCGCTGAAATTGAGATCGATATCAGGAACCTTATCTCCTTCGAAGCCTAGGAACGTTTCGAAGGGAATATCTTGGCCTTCTTTTTTGAATGTTTCTCCGCAAGCAGGGCACTGTTTGTCTGGAAGGTCGTAGCCTGAACTAACAGATCCATCCGTGAAAAACTCTACAGCCTTACAAGACGGACAAATATAATGCGGTGGTAATGGATTTACTTCCGTAATTTCCATCATCGTTGCAACGAATGAGGAGCCAACAGATCCCCTGGAACCAACTAGATAACCGTCATCGAGAGAACGTTTGACGAGCTTATGGGAAATAAGGTAAACAACCGAAAAACCGTTCCCAATAATGGACGTCAGTTCTTTTTCAATACGTGCGGTAACGATTTCTGGTAGTTCCTCACCGTACAATTGGTGTGCCATCGAATACGTTAATTCTTTTACTTCCTCTTCCGCACCTTCAATTTTAGGTGTATATAAATCATCTTTTATCGGTTTCACGTCACCAATTCGTTCTAATATTGCACGTGGATTATCGATGACAATCTCTTCCGCGACATCTTCCCCAAGGAATGAGAACTCTTCAAGCATTTCGTCTGTTGTGCGGAAATGCACCTCAGGTAAAGCATGTCTGTTCAGCGGATTCGCTCCACCTTGCGAACGAACAAGCACTTTACGGAATTTCGCATCGTTTTTATCTATATAATGGACGTTCCCTGTTGCACAAACCGGGATACCTACTTTTTTCCCCAGTTTCAAGACCTTTCTCATGATGTCTTCCATACTCCATTCATCACGAATCAATTCCATTTCGATAAGATGTCCATAAACTGATTTCGGATGAATTTCAATATAATCGTAAAACTTCGCGATTGCTTCAACTTCCTCGGGCGATTTTTGCATCAGTCCATTAAATACTTCCCCATTGTCACATCCAGAACCGACAAGTAATCCTTTTCGATATTTAGTAAGCAAGGACCTCGGGATACGTGGAACTCTGTAAAAATAATTCATATGAGAATAAGAAACAAGCTTAAATAAATTTTTCAATCCTTCATTATCCGTTGCAAGAAGTGTACAATGTGTAGGTCTTGCCCTTTTGTACGTGTCCCCTCCGCCAATATGTTTATTGAAATCATCTAAATAAATGATTCCTTTTTCTTCTGCTTCACTTAGCAAACGTAAAAATAGATGACCCGTTGCTTCCGCATCATAAATGGCGCGGTGATGTTGGGTAAGATCAATATTATATTTCTTGGCTAATGTATTCAGTCGATGATTTCCCATTTCCGGATGTAGTAAACGGGCAAGTTCCAACGTATCGATAACCGGATAAGCTGCAACTGGTAAATTTGCTTGCTTAAGTGCTTCGTATAAGAAACCCATGTCAAAAGATGCGTTATGGGCAACAAGGATTGAATCACCAATCCAGTCGCTAAAATCTTTTACAACTTCCGCCACTGGTGGTGCATCCTTTACCGTCCCATCTGTAATGCCAGTCAACTTAGTAATAAGTGCGGATATTGGATACCCCGGATTTGAAAATCGTTCGAACGTATCAATTACTTCACCATCTTTTATCTTCACTGCGGCGAGTTCAATAATCGTATTGTAAACAGCTGAGAGCCCCGTCGTTTCTACGTCAAATACGACATATGTATCGTCTTCGAGTTTTCGGTGCTGTTCATTGTAAGCAATCGGCACACCGTCATCGACAAGGTTTGCCTCCATGCCAAAAATAACTTTTACACCAAGCTTTTTCCCTGTCGAGTACGCATCGGGAAATGCTTGAACGTTTGCATGGTCTGTTATTGCAATCGCGGGGTGACCCCATTTAGCGGCTTGTTCAACAAGTGCAGATGCAGAAACAACAGCATCCATTTGACTCATCGTCGTATGTGCATGAAGTTCAATCCGTTTTCTATCTTCAGGCGCTTTGTCTTGCCTGATAATAGGCGCAACTTCCATAATATCCTGTGCCATCATCGTTAAATCACGTACAAACGTATCGTTTTGAATGCCTCCGCGCGCTCGGACCCAAGCCCCTTTTTTCAACGTCTTCATAAGTTCCGCATCTTCGTTATCACGTGAGAACATTTTCACAAGAATTGAATCCGTGTAATCCGTTACTTTAATCGTCAGAATGGATCGACCGCTACGCAATTCTCTCACTTCCGCTGCAAATACAAAGCCTTCAATCGTTACCCGGCGCTCTTCATCTTGAATATCGCGGATTTCCATGATTGGTTCATCGTTTTTAATAGGTGTGCCCAATTGAAATGGTCCGGAAGGGATGTTGCTTTCTTTCCGATCTGTTTCTCGTTTTTTCATATCTGCCAATGCCTTTTTAGCGTATTCTTCTTCTTCAACGAGTCGTTGTGCCAAGAATGCCATACGTGCTTCTTCTGCACCGCTATTTTCTTCGGTTAACGTAAATTCAACAAACGGTTTTGAAAATCCAAACGATGTATACACGTCTGATATGAGGTTCCCATATTTTCCTTTCATCGTTTGAAGCTCTATATCATTTGTGCAAAGTAAGACCATTTTTCCACCGGTCATCATCGGTTGCTGATTCGTAAGCAATTCACGAATCGGAGGTGACATACCACTAATTTCCTCGATGACAATTGGCCAATATTGCCCATAACTTTCTGCATCTGCTACTGTATCCTCACAGACTATTTCTAAACGAATGGTTGCAATTGCTGCAAATGCCTCGTTTACCCGCTGTGTAAATGTTTTGTAGATTTCTATTGGAAGTAATTTTGTTAGCTTCAAATTAAATTGCCATACGCGTGATTTCCGATGTATGCTTACTCTTTCTAAAGAAGCACCTTCAAAAAAACGAACAAATTGATCTTCCGTCAAATCAATTTGCTGAAGCAATAAGTGCAATTTCATCTTCCCGTCATTCATCTGATCCAAGAGTATCCACCTTTCTCAATAAAGAAAAAGAAAAGAAGTACCGATAATCGGCCTTCCTTCCTTCCTTTCTTCTTGTTATTCAGCTCCGAAAAATGCTTGTAATTTTTCAGTAATTTCTTCTTTCGGCCATTCAGTTGACTCGCCTGATTCGCGGAATTTCACTTCAACGATTCCTTCCGAAGCTTTTTTACCGATTGTTATTCTTATTGGTAAACCAATTAAATCTGAATCCGCAAATTTAACTCCTGCCCGTTCTGCCCGATCATCGTAAAGCACTTCGAATCGATACGATTTTAAAAGTTTATACAATTCATCCGCAAGTTCTTTTTGTTTTTCATCTTTCATATTCACAGCAACTAAATGAATATTGAAAGGCGCAAGGTTTTTCGGCCATTTCAAGCCGCTTTCATCGTTAAACTGTTCTGCGACAGCCGCCATAATACGCGATACACCAATTCCGTAACAACCCATCAAATACGGCTTTGACCTACCGTTTTCATCGAGGAATGTGCCCTGCATCGGTTCGCTATATGTTGTTCCAAGTTTAAAGATATGTCCTACTTCAATCCCTCTTGCAAATTTAACAGTTCCTTCACCATCTGGTGTAAGATCGCCTTCTTGAATAAAACGAAGATCGGCATACTGGTCAACCGCAAAATCCCGCTCAGGATTGACGTTCGTTAGATGATATCCATCCTCATTCGCACCACAGACGCCGTTAACAACAGAAGCTACCGAGTGGTCAGCAATTACTTGCAAGTCCAATGGAAGCTGTACAGGACCTATTGAACCCACTTCACAAGAAAGTAATTGTAAGACATCTCCTTCATATGCAAATTCTACAGTCGTTGCATCGAGTGCATTTTTTAGTTTAATGTCATTGATTTCATGGTCGCCTCGGCAAAGGACTGCAACTAGTTTTTCATCTACCTGGAAAATAAGTGTTTTTATGCAATCTACTGCTTCAACATTTAAAAATGTTGCTACTTCTTCGATTGTCTTTTGATCAGGTGTAGCGACTTTTTCCATTTCTTTTAATGGTTCATCGGACTTTTCGTAGTTTGCATTTACTTCGGCCATTTCAATGTTAGCAGCATAGGACGATGTATCACTATAAGCGATTGTGTCTTCCCCAATTTCGGACAGCGCCATAAATTCATGAGTGTCTGTACCACCAATTGTACCGCCATCTGCAATAACTGAACGGAAGTCAAGTCCTAGCCTTGTAAAGATATTTGTATATGCTTGTTTCATTTCCATATACTTTTCGTCAAGACTTTCTTCTGTTGCGTGGAAAGAGTATGCATCTTTCATAATGAATTCGCGACCACGTAATAGACCGAAACGAGGACGTTGTTCATCCCTGAACTTTGTTTGGATTTGGTAAAGAGTCATAGGGAGCTTTTTATATGATTTCACTTCGTCACGTAGAAGAGATGTAATCACTTCTTCATGTGTCGCGCCAAGGGCAAATTCTCTTCCGTGACGATCTTTCACACGGAAGAGTTCGGGTCCGTAAGAAAACCATCTTTCGGTTTCCTTCCAAAGCTCCGCTTGTTGCAATGCAGGCATAAATACCTCAAATGCATCAATTGCTTCCATTTCTTCTTTAATAATACCCTCGATGTTGTCGAGTACTTTTTTTCCTAGTGGAAGATATGAATAAACTCCGCTTGTATTTTGACGAATAAACCCTGCGCGAAGCAGAAGCTGATGTGATCTGATTTCTGCATCGGAAGGTACTTCTCGCATTGTAGGTATAAATGTTAGTGATTGTTTCATATTTCTTTCCACCCCATGTCAGTTATTATATAGATTCGAATCGTCTAATCTTCTCGTTCGTTTCTTGACTAGAAGAAAAACCGTTGTATGTCGTTCCAAGTGACGACAAGCATAAGAAGCATAAGAAGCGCAATCCCGACAAAATGGATCATTCCTTCTTTTCTCTTGTCGATCGGTTTGCCACGTATTGCTTCAAACAAGAAAAACAATAATCTTCCACCATCAAGCGCGGGAAGAGGCAACAAGTTCATAATGCCGAGGTTAATGCTTAATATTGCTGCCCAATTCATTAAATTGAATATACCATATTGGGCAACTTCCTCGGTTGCTTTATAGATTCCTACCGGTCCCGATAAAGCATCGATTGTAAATTTCCCGGTAACGAGCATGCCAAGTAATTCAAATATCCTTCCAAACCAAACTACAGTCTGTTCAGCACCGAATGCAATGGCTTTTAACGGACCTTTTTCAACCGGACTCGTATAACGTACACCAATTTGGCCAAACTTTCTTCCGGCTTCTTCAAGCGTGTCTGGGACGACTTCAATCCTAACTAGTTCGCCGCCACGTTCTACTTCAAATTCCAATGGAACGCCTGGATTTTCTTGGATAATACCCGCAAATTCCGTCCACGTCTGAATGCCCACACCATTTACTTCTTTTACATAATCATCTTGTTTCATCCCCGCGGCAAAAGCAGGGCCTTCACTTACTACTTCAGAAATAATTGGCTCGTTTGTCGGTACTCCTTGAAGAAGCCCAATCGCAATGAATATGAAAAACGCAAGAATGAAGTTAAACAAAGGACCCGCGAAAATCGTCATTGTACGTTTACCGACGGACTTCGATTCAAACTGCCTGTCATATGGAGCGATAATCGTTTCTTGCCCTTTTTCTACTACGACCGCTTGTCTAGATACATTAAAGCGAACAAGTTCACCGTCATCATTGTACCCTTCGATGAATAACTCTTTTTCAAAATCCGACGACTCAGTTTCTATAAACATAACCTCTGGATTTGAAACGTTGCGATTCAAATAGACTTTCTCAACTTCACCTGATGTACCTAGGTAAAGTCCTACACGATATCCCGGTTGGAGTTCAACAGTATCAAAATCTTCGCCCGCCATTCGAACATAACCGCCAAGCGGCAAAAGACGAAGAGTATATAGTGTTTCACCTTTAGTAATCCCGATAATCTTCGGTCCAAATCCAATTGCAAATTCACGCACCATAATTCCCGCTCTTTTCGCAAAAAGGAAATGCCCTAATTCATGAAAAAAGACAAGAGAACCGAATATAATAACAAATGCTAATACGGTTTCCAAGATAAAACCACCTCACTGGCCCCAAGGCCGGATTTAACTCATTAACGGCTCAATCTAGCCGCAATTAATCAATAATTCATTCTACCATAGCGTACACCATTTTTCGAGCTCTTGAATCTGCTTCCAATATCGCCTCAAAGTTTGGTGTTGAAATTGTTTCATGATTATTCATTACACGTTCTACAAATTCTTCAATTTGAAGAAATGGTATTTTCCCTTGCATGAACAAACCGACTGCTATTTCATTTGCGGCATTCATCACGGTTGGTAATGTTCCGCCTTCCCTTCCGGCTGCATAGGCAAGTTCTAACGCCTTAAAACGAACAAAGTCGACTTTTTCAAAATGTAACTGTCCTATTTCTTCAAGACGAAGCCTGTTCGCATTTTTCATAGGAATACGATCGGGATATGTAAGTGCATATTGGATCGGCACTCTCATGTCGGGAGAACCTAGTTGAGCCATTACACTCGTATCTTCAAATTCCACCATTGAATGAATTATGCTCTCTCTATGGAGTAAGACATCGATATCATCGTAAGGCATCCCGAAAAGATGATGCGCTTCAATTACTTCGAGCCCTTTATTCATCATAGTTGCCGAATCAATAGTTAGTTTGTTACCCATTGACCAGTTTGGATGTGCAAGTGCTTGCGCTACTGTAACATTAGCAAGTTCCTCACGCGACAAATCTCTAAAGCTGCCACCCGATGCCGTTAAAATTAACTTGGATACGCGTTTTGGATTTTCTCCGTTCAACGCTTGGAATAATGCAGAGTGTTCACTGTCAACCGGGAGTAAAGGAACGTTATATTTACGCGCTTCTTCAATAACAATATCCCCAGCCGCGACAAGCGTTTCTTTGTTAGCAATTGCTATTGTAATACCTGAACGGATTGCTTCGAGTGTTGGCCTAAGACCAACACTACCAATAACAGCATTCACTACCACATCCGCACCTGTATGTGCTGCAATTTCAATAAGTCCTTCATGCCCGTAAATGAATTTAATGGCTGGGAATTCGGACTGCAGTTTTGCAGCATCCTCACGTAAAATAACCGAAACGACTTTTGGTTTTAAAGTGCTAGCAATTTCCCTTACTTTATCAATATTCTTTCCCGCGGAAAAAGATACGAGTTGGAATTTATCTGGATTCGATTGGATAATATCAATTGTTTGTGTTCCAATGGAGCCCGTAGCGCCTAACAAACTTATTTTCTTTTTCAAAATAACACCCTCTCCGTTATGCTACAAAATGAAGTAAATGAAGCAATGGCAAAACGAAAAGAAGACTGTCAAATCTATCCAGAATTCCACCATGCCCCGGCAGAAGTTTACCTGAATCCTTCACATCATAATGCCTTTTAATTGCTGATTCGACGAGATCGCCCATTTGCCCAACGATTGACGCGATAATTGTTACAACTATAAGTATTAGATAAGAATTGGCGACTGGAAGAAAGTATTGAAAAATACAAGCGAAGACAATTGCCCAGACAATTCCTCCTACAGCACCCTCAATTGTTTTATTTGGTGAAATTTCCGGCCATAGTTTCCTCTTTCCTATCTTTCTACCGGTGAAATATGCTCCCGTGTCTGTCATCCAAATGACAATGAATGCATAAGCGACATATTCAATACCGAAATTTCTCGTTTCTATTAAATAATAAAATCCAATCCCGATATATAACGCACCGAGAATAGAAAATGCAACATGATCAAATGTAAAACGATTTTTAACAAGGACCGTATACGCCAAAAGCATCAATATCGCAGCAAACATTAGTTCAAATTTTGTATAACCAATCGCTTCATAAATCGTGTTACTCCAATTTGTCGGCATAAGCATGACAATTAGAACAATCCACGTGAATAATCCGGGGAGAGAGAATAGATGGAGGTCTTTCATCCGCAATATTTCATATAAACCAATGGTAGCCATTATATAAATTGCAACAGTAAACGGCGTTCCTCCGACTAGTATAAGCGGAACGAATAGTGCCAATGCAACTGCCGCCGTTAAAATTCTTTCTTTCAAGCGTTGTTCTCTCCTTCCACACTACCAAAGCGTCGGCTACGTGACTGAAACTCCTTCATTGCGTTAAGCATACACTGCTCATCGAAGTCCGGCCATAACACATCTGTAAACGAAAACTCGGTATAGGCAAGCTGCCATAACATAAAATTAGATAGTCTTACTTCACCACTCGTTCGAATTAGTAAATCTGGTTCTGGCAAATGCGCTGTCATAAGATGGGAATTAATGACCGTTTCATCGATGTTTTCAACAGATAATACACCTTCTTGCGCAAGTTGTGCTATTTCCTTCACAGCTTCCACAAGTTCAAGTCTAGAACCGTAATTCATCGCAAAGTTAAGGGTCATTCCATCGTTATTAGCCGTTTCTTTCATAGCTTTATGGATTGCGGATTTTGTATGTTCTGGTAATACATCAAAGTTTCCAATCATTTCAACTTTTACATTTTGCTCGATTAGTTCAGGGAGATACGTACTTAGAAATTCTCCAGGTAGTTTCATAAGAAAATCTATTTCAATTTTTGGTCGTTTCCAATTTTCTGTCGAGAACGCATAAAGCGTTAGCACTTTTACACCTAAATCGTTTGAGATTCGGGTAATTTTGCGGACTGTTTTCATACCTTCGTGATGTCCAGCAATTCTTGGTAAATTACGACGTTTTGCCCATCTTCCATTACCATCCATGATAATCGCAACGTGAGCAGGGATTTGTCTGCTTTTCATGTCCGTAATTTGGTCCGATAATGATACCGCAGAACTCACAGGTTTCTTTCGAATTAGTTTTCCTAGCATGTCATTTCCTCCACTCAGTTACTTTTCAGAGCAACCATAATCTTATCGTAACAAATACCTCATTGAATTTCATACTATATAGATTGAACTTATGAATATGAACACCAATTTAGCGAAGGCATCCCCTACCGCCAAGGTCTGGAAAAATAAAAAAGACGCCCTGAAATAAGGACGTCTCGAAATATAGAAAGTTCTTCTATCAGATTTCCATGATTTCATTTTCTTTATCATTTGCAATATCATCGATTTTCTTAATATAAGAATCAGTTAGTTTCTGAACATCTTCACCGCTACGATGTAGACCATCTTCCGTAATTTCACTATTCTTCTCAAGTTTTTTAGCCTCTTCGTTCGCCTCACGACGTACATTACGGATTGCAACTTTCGCTTCTTCCGCTTCTTTTTTCACCGATTTAACTAGTTCTTTTCGACGTTCTTCAGTCAATGCCGGTACGGCAAGACGAATAACAGCGCCATCATTTGAAGGCGTGATACCAATGTCTGATTTCATGATTGCTTTTTCAATATCTCCCAATATCGTCTTATCATATGGTTGAATGACTAGAAGACGAGCTTCGGGTACTGAAACGCCCGCCACCTGATTAATAGGTGTAGGTGATCCGTAATAATCAATTGTAATTCTTTCTAACATTGAAGCGCTCGCACGTCCTGCACGAATTGTTGCGAGTGCACGTGTATAACCACCGAGTGCTTTTTCCATATTATCATTCGCTTGGGTTAAAACTTCTTTTGCCATTACAAATTCCTCCTGACGACCGTCCCGATCGCTTCACCGAGTACGGCTCTTTTTATATTTCCATTTTCCATAATTGAGAATACTACGAGAGGGATGTCATTGTCCATACAAAGAGTTGATGCCGTTGAATCCATCACTTCAAGTCCTTGACTGATTACATCCAGAAACGACAACTCTGTATATTTGACTGCGCTTGGATCTTTCATTGGATCTGCGGAATATACTCCGTCAACGTTATTTTTCGCCATAAGAATTACATCTGCTTCAATTTCTGCAGCTCTAAGCGCCGCCGTTGTATCTGTTGAAAAATACGGATTCCCTGTACCGGCTGCGAATATGACGACGCGCTTCTTCTCAAGGTGGCGTATTGCTTTACGTCTTATGTATGGTTCCGCAACCTGTCTCATTTCGATAGATGAAGATACGCGAGTTTCAACATCTAGTTTTTCGAGGGAATCTTGAAGGGCTAGAGAATTCATAACGGTCGCGAGCATACCCATATAATCTGCTGTCGCGCGGTCCATACCCATTTCACTACCTACTTTGCCACGCCAAATGTTCCCGCCACCGACAACAACAGCAACTTCTACACCAAGTGCAACAACTTCTTTTACTTGTAAGGCGACCGTCTTGATTATATCAGGAGATAACCCAAAACCTTGTTCACCGGCAAGTGCTTCTCCACTTAACTTTAAAACGATTCGTTTATATTTAGGGATGCTCATTTGTATCCTCCGTCTATTGAGATTTCTCGAAAAATAGGGAACACCACTTAGTTGTGTGTTCCCTAATTAGTTATTGTTCGAAAATTAGTTTCCTTTTAATTGGCTTGCTACTTCGTCCGCAAAGTTTTCTTCGCGTTTTTCGATTCCTTCACCAACAGCATAGCGAATGAATTCTTTCAAAGTTCCACCAGTTGTTTTTACGAATTCCCCAACTTTTTGATCGGAGTTTTTAACGAATGCTTGGTCAAGAACACAAATATCTTCGAAATATTTACCGATACGGCCTTCAACCATTTTCGCTACGATATTTTCAGGTTTTCCTTCATTAAGTGCTTGTTCTGTAAGGACTTTTTTCTCACGCTCAACTTCTTCTTCAGAAACTTGATCACGTGAAACGTATTTTGGATTCAATGCTGCAACGTGCATTGCAATGTCTTTCGCAGCTTGTTCATCCGTGCTACCTTCAAGAACAACGAGTACACCGATACGGCCACCCATATGAAGATATGGACCGAAAGCGTCGTTATCCGTTTTTGTGCGAATTTCGTAGCGGCGAAGAGTAATCTTTTCACCGATTTTAGCAACTGCGTTTGAAATGTGATCTGCAACAGTTAAACCGTTATCCAATTTCGACTCGTTTGCTTCTTCAATTGTTGCTGGTTTTGTAGCAAGTAAGTGTTCAGCAAGTTCTTTTACAAGCGTTTGGAAACCTTCGTTTTTCGCAACGAAATCTGTTTCAGCGTTCACTTCAAGAAGAATTGCTTCGTTGCCATTGATGTAGACAGATGTTGTACCGTCTGCAGCAATACGATCTGCTTTACTAGCTGAGCTTGACAATCCTTTTTCACGTAGGAAATCGATTGCAGCTTCCATATCTCCGTTAACTTCTGTTAGTGCTTTTTTGCAATCCATCATACCTGCACCTGTTTTTTCACGTAATTCTTTTACCATTTGTGCTGTAACTTTTACTGTCATTTTCCATTCCTCCAGTTTATGTCGTAAATTCCTAGAAAAAGACGATAAGGGTATATGGCCACTTATCGTCTTTTATTTTACAAAGATTGTCCGAAAAGACTGGTAGAAAAAGCTGTCGAATTCCGTTGTCAGCTTACTTCCTCGACCAACACGTATTAAAACGTGAATGAATTTAGGAGTTTGCATTTCTTAGAATTTCTCGGCTTTTCCCAACCCCCTTTTCAATCTTATATTTAAGTCTTACTCTGCCGCAACTTCTTCTGCTGCAACTTCGTCTTCTTCGCCTTGTCTTGCTTCAAGCAAAGCGTCAGCCATTTTACTTGTTAGTAAACGTACTGCACGGATTGCGTCATCATTCGCAGGAATGATGTAATCGATTTCGTCCGGATCACAGTTTGTGTCTACAATTCCTACAATAGGAATGTGTAATTTAATTGCTTCAGCGACCGCGATACGCTCTTTGCGTGGGTCAACGACGTACATTACGTCTGGAAGTGATTTCATGTCCCGGATTCCGCCTAGGAATTTAACTAATCTTTCGTGCTCTTTATTCAATTGGCCAACTTCTTTTTTAGGTAACACTTCGAACGTTCCGTCTTCTTCCATACGCTCAATTTGCTTCATACGTGCAACGCGTTTTTGGATTGTACCGAAGTTTGTAAGTGTACCACCAAGCCAACGTTGGTTAATGTAGTACATGCCAGCACGTTCCGCTTCTTCTTTGATTGCATCTTGTGCTTGTTTTTTCGTACCGACGAATAGAACTTTACCGCCGTCTTCTCCAACTTGACGCATAAATGCATATGCTTCTTCAAGAAGTTTAACCGTTTTTTGAAGATCGATGATGTAAATACCGTTACGCTCTACGAAAATAAACTTCTTCATTTTCGGGTTCCAGCGACGTGTTTGGTGTCCGAAGTGAACACCTGCTTCTAGTAATTGTTTCATTGAGACTACTGCCATTTTATATTCCTCCTGTTTTGGTTTGATTCCTCCGCGCAAATCATCCGATGGAACGACCTTTCGGCACCGTTTCCTTCGTCCATGCACGTGTGTAGTAATACCACTAGATAATATATCATAAGGTGTTTTTCTTTGCAACTAATTTTATGTAAATCTTAATAATTATTCAACCTATATTTGTTGAAATAACATATCCGGCTAAAAAACGCTTGGTATTTAAATGGGAACGCCTTATTTCAGCACACCCGAAAATCGTTGAATAAGGCGACACCAATGTTTATATAGTAAAACAAAAACACTTCCCCATGAAAGAAGAAGTGTTTTTCATCTTGTTATTAAGATCTTTGTTTTTCTAACTCTTCAAGGAATTTGTCGTTTAGCACTTTGATATAAGTACCTTTCATTCCAAGTGAACGAGATTCGATTACGCCGGCACTTTCAAGTTTACGCAATGCGTTAACAATTACCGAACGAGTAATACCTACGCGGTCAGCAATTTTAGAAGCAACTAGTAGGCCTTCGTTACCATCAAGCTCTTTAAAGATATGTTCGATTGCTTCGTGTTCACTATAAGAAAGTGAATTGATAGCCATTTGTACGACTGCTTTGCTTCGTGCTTCAATTTCGATTACTTCAGATTTCTCACGTAAAATTTCCATTCCAACAACTGTTGCACCGTATTCAGCAAGAATTAAATCATCGTCTCGGAACTCATCTTGCAGTCTTGCCAAAATAAGTGTACCAAGGCGTTCGCCTCCACCCAAAATCGGAACAATTGTCGTTAAGCCATTTTTGAACAGCTCTTTGTTCTCCTCAGGGAATGCCGAATGGATACTATCAATATCTATGTTCGGTGATGTTTCGTTCACATCGAACAACCTTCTTGTGTAGTCTTCAGGGAATTGACGTTCTTCAAACATTTTTTTCATGCGTTCGTTTTCAATCTGTTGGTGAATTTCAACACCTAGAAGTTTTCCTTTGCGACTTACGATAAATGAGTTACATTCGATAACTGAACTAAGTTTTTCAGCCATCTCCTTGAAATTCACTTGTTTCCCTGCTGATTGTTGTAGCATTGCATTGATTTGACGCGTTCTTGATAATAAAGTCATTATGTTCGTTTCCTCCTCAAATTAGTTGCGATTTACTTATACGAATATTCTAAAGGTTTTCAATAATTAAATAAACTAAAGTGCTTCAGTTATAGGATAAATTGTGACAGATCTTTGTTTTTTGCAATTTCTTGTAGTTTTTCGTCGACATAACTCGGCGTTATTTTAATCGTTGTAGGCCCGATATCCGCGGCTTCATATGATAACTCTTCCAAAAGTTTCTCCAAAATTGTATGAAGACGCCTTGCACCAATATTTTCAGTATTATCGTTTACTTCGAAGGCAATTTCTGCGATTCTGCTGACCGCCTCTTCCGTAAAATCAATTACGACACCTTCTGTATTGAGCAATTTTTCATATTGCCGAATTAAAGAAAAGTCAGGTTCTTTTAAAATTCGTTCAAAATCATCTTTGGACAGTTTATCGAGTTCAACACGAATCGGGAATCGACCTTGAAGTTCTGGAATGATGTCCGATGGTTTCGCCGTATGAAATGCACCCGCTGCAATAAATAAGATAAAGTCTGTATTTACCGTACCGTATTTAGTAGATACAGCCGACCCTTCAACGATCGGTAAAATATCACGTTGAACACCTTCCCGTGAAACATCCGCTGAAGAACCACTTCCACCGCGACTAGCTATTTTATCCATCTCGTCAAGGAATATAATTCCCGACTGCTCGGTTAATTCAACAGCACGTCTTGCGATTTCATCGTGATCAATCAACTTATCCGCTTCTTCACTTTCAAGAATGGGACGTGCATCTTTTATTTTTAGTTTACGTTTCGTTGTTTTTTTAGGCATAAGCGAAGATAACGCATCTTGCATGTTGGCACCCATTTGCTCCATGCCCGAGCCTTGAAACGCATCGTATAGAGATGCCGATTGCGCGGTTACTTCTACGGCAATCGTTTCTTCTTCAAGTTCACCCAACTGAAGTTTCTTCGCTATATCAGAACGCTTTTGTTTCACTGCTGCTTCTGCTACGTGATCCGTTTCTTCCTCTTCCGCCTTTTGTCCAAACAACATTTCGAAAGGATTTTGCATCCCACTACTTTTCTTTTTTTCAGGTACGAGTAGTTCAATCAGTCGTTCATTCGCAAGTTTCGTTGCTTGTTCTTTAACTGATTCACGTTTTTCTTCCTTGACAATTCGTATACCAGCCTCGACTAAATCTCTCACCATAGATTCAACATCGCGACCGACATAGCCCACCTCTGTAAATTTAGTTGCCTCAACCTTAAGAAACGGGGCATTGACAAGCTTAGCGATTCTCCTAGCAATTTCAGTCTTCCCAACACCAGTCGGACCAATCATTAGAATGTTTTTCGGAATAATTTCGTTTTTCTCCTCATCCGAAAGAAGACTTCTTCTATATCTGTTTCGGATTGCCACCGCAACTGCTCGCTTTGCATTTTCTTGACCAATAATATAACGGTCCAGATGCGCAGTAAGTTCCTTTGGAGTCAATTCCACTCTTTTTGTCATCATAGTACCTCCACTATAATCTGATCATTTGTAAATACGCATATTTCAGAAGCAGTTTCAAGGGCTGCTTGAGCAATTTCAGTGGCCGTTAGTGTATCGCCACTGTATTTTTTTAACGCTCGCCCAGCAGCAAGGGCATAATGTCCACCAGATCCGATAGCAAGTATACCGTCGTCAGGTTCAATTACTTCACCCGTTCCCGAAACGAGAAGTAGCGTTTCATTGTCCATAACGAGTAGCATTGCCTCGAGTTTGCGTAGTATTCTGTCCCCTCGCCATTCTTTTGCAAGTTCCACAGCCGCCCGTTGAAGATTACCGTTATACTCATTTAACTTTACTTCAAACAACTCGTAAAGCGTAAAAGCATCTGCGACGGAGCCAGCAAAACCTGCTAGCACCTTCCCATTAAATAATCTGCGAACTTTCTTTGCAGTGCGTTTCATGACAACCGAATTTCCAACAGTCACTTGACCATCACCAGACATCGCGCAAGCGCCGTTATGCCGAATTGCAAAAATTGTCGTTGCATGGAATTCCAAAAAAATCACTCTCCCTATGCTCTTGGATGTGTGTTCATATACGTTTTTCTTAAATGTTCTTTCGTTATATGTGTATATACTTGGGTAGAAGATAGATTTGAATGTCCAAGTAGTTCTTGAACAGTTCTTATATCAGCTCCACTTGCAAGTAAATGCGTGGCAAATGAATGACGAATCATATGTGGATAGACTTTTGAATGAAGTGATGCCTGTTCTACCATGGCGCTAAGAACATATCGCACACCGCGATCAGTTATCGGATCTCCGCGTAGACTAACAAACAATTGGTCATGCTCTTTCTTTTTTACTAGTGCCGGACGACTATTCTCTCTATACAAATCAAGCGCATCTTGGGCAAAACTACCGAAAGGAACATAACGTTCTTTTCTACCTTTCCCCATAACAAGAACAATACCCAACGTATCGTCGATATCGCCCATCTTAATCGATGTAAGTTCACTGACACGGATGCCCGTTGCGTAAAGCATTTCAAGTATCGCACGATCCCGTAGTGATTTTTTATCATCACCCGCACAAGAAGTAAATAATAACTCCATTTCTTTTTCGTAAAAAAAGTCTGGAAGCCTCTTTTCTTTCTTTGGATGATGAAGTGACCTAAATGCATTATCGTTAATGTCATATCTCGAACTTGCAAATTTGAAAAAAGAACGGACAGAGGATATTTTTCTGGAAATAGTTGCTCTAGATAAACCAAAGTCATATAAACCAGTTACATAAATTCTTGCTTCTGGATAAGTAACATCATTCAAATCTTGAATTCCTTCAGCTGATAAAAACGAAAGAAATCCGTCTACATCTTTTTCATACTCTGAAACTGTTAATGGTGAGAAGTTTCTTTCAAGACGAACATAAGTAATATACTCATCACGGACAATTGAAGGTTCTATCACTGCATGTTTCACCTCCATAATGAAAAGCCTCTAAAATCTAGTGGATATTTTCTGGATAATGATAGCTTGGCAAAGCTGATTATTCCCGGAATTCAAAATTCATAAACCATCCGCTACTTACTATACCGCAATTGTTTGTGCTACGGCAACTACGAGTCATCTAAGTTGTCCGTACTTCTATGAAAACATAAAAAAATGTCACTTATTTGTCACTTAATAATTAGAAACACGACTTTATAAAAAAGCGGATAGATTCCAAAGCCTAAATACTGTTAAAAGATGAATCTCGTAAAAAAAGAGGCGGCACACGCCACCCCTTTTCAATCTATGCTATGCACGTCAATAATGTTCAAAGCAAGTGCTGCTCTTCTATGTTAAGCACCTTTTCCGATATTATTGTACGTCTTCTTTATAATCACATTCTGTACATTGAACGTGTACACCTTTTTTCGATTTTTTCTCAACAAGTGGATTGTTACATTTCGGACAAGGTCTTGCCACGGGCTTATCCCAAGAAACATATTCACATTCTGGGTATTGGTCACAACCGTAAAAAATTCGCTTCGTCTTACTTTTACGTTCAACGACTTCCCCTTCTTTACATGTAGGACATTTAACACCAATCGGCTTAATGATTGCTTTTGTATTACGGCAATCCGGAAAACCAGAACAAGCCATAAACTTACCGTACCGACCAAGTTTAAACACCATCGGTAATCCACATTTTTCACAATCTTCACCAGCGGGTTCATCTTTGATTTCTATCTTTTCCATTTCAGTGTCTGCGTATTCAACTGTTTTTTCAAAGTCTATATAAAAATCATCGATTACTTTTTTCCACTTTTTATTACCTTCTTCTACATCATCCAACTCTTTTTCCATTTGTGCAGTAAACTCGACATCAATAATTTTCGGGAAAAATTCATCCACTGCTTGATGAACGATTCCACCGAGCTCTGTCGGCATGAACCTTTTCGCATCTAGCGTGACATATCCCCGCTTTTGAATCGTATCAAGTGTCGGTGCAAATGTAGAAGGACGACCTATACCGAGTTCTTCTAGCGTTTTAACAAGGCGCGCTTCCGTAAATCTTGGAGGTGGCTGTGTAAAATGCTGCTTTGGATCAATATTTTTATAATGTACTTGTTCACCTTCTTCTAAAGGTGGAAGGATGCGATCTTTTTCTTTCTCTTCTTCTTTATCGTCATTACCTTCTACATACACTTTCATAAATCCATGAAATTTCACTTGTGAACCATTCGCTCTAAATCGAACGTCATTGTTAACTAGATCCGCAGAAACCGTATCAAGAACAGCCGGGGCCATCCGACTTGCGACGAACCGCTCCCAAATTAGTTTATATAACCTTAGTTGATCACGTGATAATACCGTTTTCATCGCAGCCGGTAAACGCATAACAGATGTTGGACGAACCGCTTCATGCGCATCTTGTGTTTTTGCGGCTTTCCCAGTACCTTTAGCCGCCGGTTTCCCTTCCGTTTGAAACTCTTTTCCATAAGTAGTTTCTATAAACGATGCCGCCTCTTCATTTGCCGTATCCGAAGTTCTTGTGGAATCTGTTCGCATATAGGTGATCAGACCGACGTTTCCTTCTTTTCCAATATTAATACCTTCATATAATTGCTGGGCAATCATCATCGTTTTTCGAGCGCGGAAATTTAGTTTTCGCGCTGCTTCTTGTTGTAAAGATGACGTAGTAAAAGGGAGCGCGGGATTACGCTTCCGCTCTTTCTTTACCACTTTGTCAATTTCGAAAGTGTCTCCTTCTAATCGACCAAGAATTTCATCTACTTGCACTTTATCCGTCAACTTAACCTTCTTCTTACCTACACCGTAGAAAGTTGTGTCAAATTCAGATTTCCCTTTAGTCACTTTAGCGGCAATGCTCCAATACTCTTCAGGTACAAATGCATTGATTTCATTTTCCCTGTCAATAATTAGACGTAGCGCGACAGATTGGACTCGTCCAGCTGAAAGACCTTTTTTAACTTTCTTCCATAGAATTGGACTGATGTTATAGCCAACAAGTCGGTCAAGAATTCGTCTTGCTTGTTGTGAATCTACAAGATCCATATCAATTGGACGTGGATTTTTAAATGAGTCTTTAATTGCTTCTTTTGTTATTTCGTTAAATACAACGCGACAATCCGATTCTACATCAACGCCAAGCTGATTCGCCAAATGCCAAGCAATCGCTTCCCCTTCTCTGTCGGGGTCAGCTGCGAGATAAATTTTCTTTACTTTTTTTGCTTCTTTCTTTAATTCTTGAAGAATCGGGCCTTTACCACGAATCGTAATATATTTAGGTTCATAATCATTTTCGGTGTCTACACCCATTTGACTGCGGGGAAGATCCCTTAAGTGTCCAAGTGAAGCCCGTACGATATATTTTTTCCCTAGGTAGCGTTCAATTGTTTTCGCTTTCGCTGGGGACTCTACAATTACCAAAAAATCAGCCATTTACTTGTGCCTCCTCAGAGAGGTTCCATATTTATTCCTAAAAAGAATATCTGTTGCAAAATGTATACTAGATTCTAAAAAAAAGCAAACTTTTCAGCAATCTTCCTTTAATTCGGTTCGCGTGAAGATAGTGCTTCGATAATCTGAAAACCGCTCCATAACGGCTGTGCCCCTTCATCTATGAGCTTATGTGGTCCTGCCGAAAGAAGGGATGTGACAAGTCCCGGAACCGCGTAAATGTCCTTGCCATGATCTAGCGCATGCTCGACTGTACTCATCGTACCACTTTTGTCTGCAGATTCTGTTACAACGACTGCATCGGACAAACCACTAATGATACGGTTTCGCATTGGAAATGTCCATCGTTCCGGCTTTAAATAAGGCGGATACTCTGTAATAAGTAATTGATTTTCGGCCATTTCTTCGGCAAGATCTTTGTTTTCCTTCGGATAAAGATGAAAAAATCCATGCCCTAAAACAGCAATTGTCTTGCCTCCGTAGGCGATTGCGGCCTTGTGTGCCATCGTATCGGCCCCTTTAGCTAGCCCGGATACAATGATTATATTATTCTCCACAAGAGGCGGGACAACGAATTTCATCGCCTGTTGCGAATACACAGTCGCCTTACGTGAACCGATGATTGCTACTTGAAAGTTTTGGGATAGTAAACTCGAATCACCTTTTGTATAAAGGACCGTGGGGGGATCAATTAACAGTAAAAGTTGTTTAGGATATAAGGGATTTGTAAACGGAATTGGGGTTATATCATACCGTTCATACAATTTTTCATAAGGGGTTGTTACGCTTTTTTGTAAGTTTTCTTTTAACTGAATCGCTTTTTGAACCGTAATTCGTAATACTTTGGCAAGCTTGTCAGCCGAATAGGTATGAAAGTTTACTAGATCGGGGTCCATCTCGTAAAGTATTTTCAACCTATTTACAGGGACTGGAAATAAATAATGAAGAGCCAACAATCGTCTTTCCACATCTGTTAGTTTCACTGAATTCCTCCTTGCATTAAATTATATTAAAAAAATGCAGCGCATCGAATAGACACGCTGCATCTTCTATATTAATGTGTTTTACACTGTTCGTATAGACCTTTTTCTTTAATAACTTTAATTAATGTTTCTCCGATAACTGATGGAGTATCAGCAGTTTCGACGCCAGCTTCGTTAAGAGCTTTAATTTTATCTGCTGCAGTTCCTTTACCACCAGAAATGATTGCACCCGCGTGACCCATACGTTTTCCTTCAGGAGCCGTTTGGCCACCGATGAAACCAACTACAGGTTTTGTCATGTTTTCTTTGATCCACTGGGCAGCTTCTTCTTCTGCTGTTCCACCGATCTCACCAATCATAACAACCGCATATGTTTCAGGATCTTCGTTGAATTCTTTAAGAACATCAATGAAGTTTGTCCCGTTAACAGGGTCTCCACCGATACCAACAGCAGTCGTTTGACCGATTCCTGCTTGTGATAATTGGTGAACTGCTTCATACGTCAATGTCCCAGAGCGTGAAACTACGCCTACGTGACCTTTTGTATGGATGTAACCCGGCATAATACCAATTTTACATTCGTCAGACGTAATAACGCCCGGGCAGTTTGGCCCAACAAGACGAGTCTTTTTGCCTTGCATATAACGTTTAACTTTAACCATATCAAGAATCGGAATATGCTCTGTAATACAGATTGCCATATCTAGATCTGCGTCAACCGCTTCCATAATCGCATCTGCTGCGAATGGTGCTGGTACATAAATAACTGAAACGTTAGCGCCTGTTGCTTTCACAGCTTCTTGAACCGTGTTAAATACAGGTACGCCTTCAGCTTCTGTTCCACCTTTACCTGGAGTGACACCGCCGACAATTTTTGTTCCGTATTCAAGCATTTCCTTCGTGTGGAAAAGTGCTGTGGAACCTGTGATTCCTTGTACGATTACTTTTGTATCTTTATTAATATAAATACTCATCGTTTGTCCCTGCCTTTCTTAGCCTACAAGCTCAACAATCTTTTGTGCACCGTCTGCCATTGAACCAGCAGCGATGATGTTAAGTCCTGATTCGTTCAATAGAGCTTTACCTTTGTCGACGTTTGTACCTTCTAGACGTACAACAAGTGGTACTTGGAGACCGACTTCTTTCGCAGCTGTAATAACACCTTCTGCGATAACGTCACACTTCATGATACCACCGAAAATGTTAACAAAGATTCCTTTAACAGCTTCGTCGGAAAGGATGATTTTGAACGCTTCTGTAACTTTTTCAGCAGTCGCACCGCCCCCAACGTCAAGGAAGTTTGCGGGTGATCCGCCGTAGTAATTGATTGTATCCATCGTAGCCATCGCAAGTCCTGCACCGTTTACCATACAACCGATATTTCCATCTAGAGAAATATAGCTAAGGTCATATTTAGAAGCTTCGATTTCTTTCGAATCTTCCTCGTCGAAATCACGAAGTTCTACGATGTCTTTATGACGATAAAGTGCGCTTTCGTCAAAGTTAAATTTCGCATCTAGTGCTAAAATGTCGCCTTCTGCTGTAACAGCAAGTGGGTTAATCTCAACAGTTGACGCGTCTTTTTCGATAAATACTTGATAAAGACCAGCCATGAACTTAACTGCTTTGTTTACAAGTTTCGTAGGAATATTCATATTGAATGCCATACGACGTGCTTGGAAACCAGTAAGTCCTACTACTGGGTCAATAACTTCTTTAAATATTTTTTCTGGCGTAGCATCTGCAACTGCTTCGATGTCTACTCCGCCTTCTTCAGAACCCATAAGCGTTACACGACTTGTCGCGCTATCAAGAACAAGACCGATATAGTATTCTTTTTCGATATTTGACCCTTCTTCAATAAGAAGACGTTTAACTTCTTTACCTTCTGGACCTGTTTGTTCTGTTACTAAAATCTTACCAAGCAATTCTTTTGCATAAGCTTGCACTTCGTCAAAAGTTTTTGCAATCTTAACTCCGCCGGCTTTCCCTCGTCCACCCGCGTGGATTTGTGCTTTCACAACATATACACCTGCTGTGAGTTGTTTTGCCGCTTTAACTGCCTCTTCAGGAGAAAACGCGACTATTCCGTTAGAAACAGCTACACCATAATCTCTTAATAGCTGTTTACCTTGATACTCATGGATATTCATCTTACATCCTCCAATCGAACTTGTAACTCAATTTATTTAGTGCCTTATCTATTGTAGTAAACATGTCAAACAATGTCCACAGTTGGGCACTAAATGTCGAATTTTATATGTAACAAATTTGCTTTGAACGATAAATCGTTATTTAATTTACTTATTTATCCTATTAATCATTGATTTTACTGGCTCAAAACTATTTCTATGATGTTTGCAAGGGCCAAGTAATGTTAAGGCCTCCAAATGCTCAGATGTACCATACCCAGCATTTTTCGCGAAATTATATGTCGGGTACTCATTATGTATTTCCTCCATAATCGCATCCCTTGTAGTTTTAGCAAGAATGGACGCCGCCGCGACCGCTAAACTTTTCGCATCGCCTTTAATAACAGATGCAGTCGGACAGTTAATCGTAAGAGCCATTGCATCTACAATAACAAAATCAGGTTGCACGGAAAGGCTTTTCACCGCCGATTCCATCGAGTCTCTAGTAGCTACGTAAATATTCAACTCATCTATTTTTGTAGCGGGTTGAATATGAATTGAATAGTCAATGGCGACGTTACGGATTTTTTCAGCGAGGTTTTCCCGATTTATTTTTGAAATCGCTTTAGAATCATCTAACCCTATAAGTTCCGGGACGTCTTCTGGTAAAATAACGACTGCAGACACTACAGGCCCCGCTAGAGGACCCCGCCCCGCTTCGTCAACACCTGCAATAAGCGCACCGTCAAACCGCGCATAGGACCTGTCAAACGCCACTTTAGACGCATGCTCTTTTTTCACAAGTTCTCTTTTAGCGTATCGGCGCTGCCACTTCGCAAGAGCCGCCTTTACCCCGGCCCTTGAATCCCCGGCTAATTCATCCATCCAAGGTGCTAGCTCATCAGTAACTTTTAATTTTCCTTCGATTTCTTTTATCGTTTTCAACTTAATCACCTTTCGTTCTATAGCTTTCCGCACTTATTGGACCGCCCGCGGAAAGCGTCCGCTCGGAACGGAAATCAACGGCTTGGTAAAGTTCATCATTGGACTCTTTCAGGTTAGAAACTTTAATTCAACATATATAATACTTTTATTGAAACTTGGAATGCAAAAGACCGATTGCTATGGAGAATCTTCCATATCATATCGGTCTGTCAACTAATTTTTACTCCCCAACGAAGTCAAATGTCACTTTCCCTAGAAGTTCACTCCGAATATCCCGAACGACTAATTCAGCCACTTTGTCGTAATCGACCTCACCGCCGGTTGTATACACAGCACGACGTGCACCGATCTTATTAAAGACGTCCATGATGTCATCACCTACTGTTGTCAGGTCATACCTTTCGGTCAACCGGTTCGGGTAATGCTCCTCAAGAAAACGAAGACCATACACTGCAAGATCCTCCATAACGAGAATCGTATCTTTAATCGCTCCTGTTAGCGCTAGCTTATAGCCTGCTTCTTTGTCTTCAAATTTCGGCCAAAGAATTCCCGGCGTATCGAGCAGTTCTAGTTCTTTTTCATACTTTATCCATTGCTGGGCTTTCGTAACACCTGGCATATTACCAGTTTTCGCAATATTCTTCTTCGCAAGTCGGTTAATAAGTGTTGATTTCCCCACATTTGGAATGCCGACAATCATTGCCCGGATAGCTCCAGGTCGAATTCCTCTTGAGCGCATTCGCGCCAATTTCGGCTCTAGTATTTCTTTTGCCGCTTTCAGTATCGTTTGCATCCCTTTTCCTTCAAAGGAATTAATGGCAACCGCTCGACTTCCCTGTTCTTCGAAGTATCGCAACCATTTTTTTGTTTCCATGTCATCAGCAAGATCTGCTTTATTCAATATAAGAAGTCTTGGCTTTTGATGTATTACTTCGTCAATCATCGGATTTCTTGAAGATAGGGGAAGTCTTGCATCCACCAATTCAAAAACGATATCTACGAGTTTTAGCTTTTCAGTAACTTCTCTGCGTGCTTTTGCCATATGTCCAGGAAACCATTGGATTGTCATAGAATCATCTCTTTTCGTCAGTTAACGATACCAAAATCTTTTATCGGCCAGAAGACAATTTTTGTATTGCCAATTATCTCGTCGATCGATATGACTCCGATATGTCTTGAATCTTTACTTTTTCTTCGATTATCTCCAAGCACAAACACATGCCCTTCAGGGATCGTTTTACTTTGGATTTTATCTTCCAGTTTAAAGTCTTCAGTTAGCGGACTATCAGGAATTTCAGCTTTGTACTGGTCAAGATATGGCTCGTCAAAGGCTTTTCCATTCACGTATAATACGTCGTCAATGTATTCCACTTCGTCACCCGGAAGACCAATAATTCGTTTAATATAGTCTTTTTTCTCTGGTGCATGAAAGACAACAATGTCAAAACGATTCGGTTTTCCAATTGTATAACCAATTTTATTGACAACCATTCGATCCCCATCTGAAAGCGTTGGCATCATAGAAATCCCATCGACGACAATTGGTGTAAATAGAAAAACTCGAATAATCGCGGCGAGTCCAAAAGCGATTAGAAGTGCTTTAATCCATTCCCATGTTTCATTTTTAGTTTTCTTTTCTTTCATTACCAAAGCCCCCCCGCATTATTCTTTCCTCATTGTACAGTCTATTCAATTTTGAGGCAAAAAGAAAGGAGGCCGTGTTGATGGCCTCCTAAATCTTTTTTAGTATCGAATCTCTTTGATACGTGCAGCTTTTCCACGTAGTGAACGAAGGTAGTACAATTTCGCACGACGTACTTTACCGCGACGTATAACGTCAATTTTTACGATTTTTGGTGTATGCAAAGGAAACGTACGTTCCACGCCTACTCCGTTAGAAATTTTACGAACAGTGAATGTTTCACTGATTCCTCCACCACGGCGCTTGATAACAACACCTTCAAATAGTTGGATACGTTCACGCGTACCCTCTACTACTTTTACGTGTAGAGTTACAGTATCTCCCGCACGGAAGTTTGGGTGATCAGTACGAATCTGATCTTGTGTAATTTCTGAAATAATGTTTTGCATTTATATTCCTCTCCCTTATCCACAGATGCTCATACACAGTTTACCTTGCAGCGGAACACCAGTAAGTATGTACTTCTATATAGAAGTACATACAAGATGTTATCACAAACAGGCAAAGCATGCAACACGCACCTTTACTTTTTTTCTTGTTTTAATTTCTTTAATAATTTGCGTTGATGGTCAGTCAAAGGGGCGGTTTCGAGTAGATCCTCTCTTCTGTCGAACGTTCTAAGAAGTGATTGCTCTTCGCGCCACTGATCTACTAACCCATGATTTCCCGATAACAAAACAGGGGGCACTTCCATCCCTTTAAAATTGGCGGGTCGAGTATATTGAGGATGTTCAAGGAGTCCCGTTGAAAATGAATCCAATATTGGAGATTCCGCATTACCTAGTACATTTGGCAACAGCCTGACGACACTATCGATGACAGCCATTGCGGCAATTTCTCCACCCGTTAGAACAAAATCCCCCAACGATAATTCATCCGTTACTAGAAAGTCACGGATTCGTTCGTCATACCCTTCATAATGTCCGCAAATGAAAACGAGGTGCTCTTCAGAAGCCAGCTCTTCGGCCTTCTGCTGAGTGAATCGCTCCCCTTGAGGGCACATAAGGATAACTCGAGGTGTTGTTTTTGTAGTAGCTGTAATCGCTTCTACAGCAGCAAAGAGTGGCTCTGGTTTAAGAACCATTCCCGCTCCACCCCCGTAAGGATAGTCGTCTACTTTTTTGTGCTTGTCCGTAGAATAATCTCGAAAGTTAGTAACTTTGAAAGTTACCGCATCAGTCGATTGTGCTTTCTTCATAATCGAAGAATGAAGCACACCTTCAAACATTTCTGGAAACAAAGAAAGGACATCGACTTTCATCACGAAAGAAGCCCCTCCATTGTTTCAATCGTAATCTTCTTGTTTTCTATATCGATTTCTTTTACGACGTCATCTATATAAGGGATGTACTGCGGTTTACCTTTTTCCGGAGTTACTGTCCAAACGTCATTAGCGCCCGTTTCTAAAATATCGGTAACTTTACCCAAGTTTACGCCCTCAGTCGTAACAACAGCGCATCCTAGAATCTCGTGGTAATAAAATTCACCTTCGTCAAGATCGCCAAGATCATTTTCCGAAATTTTCAACATACCATCTCTGTATTTTTCAACATCATTTAAATTCGGGTGGTTTTCGAACGTTAAAAGTTTAAAGTTTTTATGTGGTCTTTGGCTCGCTATAATTAAGGTGATTGGTTTCGTACTATCGGGCATAAAAAGAGCTAACTTGTTTCCAACAGCAAAGCGTTCTTCCGGAAAGTCAGTATATGAATTCACCCGAACTTCTCCGCGAATACCATGTGTATTAACAATTTTACCAACATTGAACCATTGCATTACTTAACACCATCCTTTTTTAAAAAGCTTAGATATAGACAAAAAAGGAAGGAACATGGGCTCCTTCCTTTTCCATCTCAATCTATTATATCGACATATACCTTTTTGCCGTGGTGACTTCCCGCTGCTGAATAAACAATAGTACGTAATGCTTTTGCTACACGTCCTTGCTTTCCAATTACTTTGCCCATATCTTCGGCATTCACGGAAAGTTTGTAAGTAACTCGGCTATCATGTTCATCCATCACAACCCGGACATCATCCGGATTATCGACCAATGGTTTAACAATTGTTTCAATCAGCTGCTTCATGTACACCCCTCCTGATTATTTACCGTGTTTAGCGTTATGGAATTTTTCCATGATGCCTTGGTCAGAAAACAGGTTGCGAACTGTGTCAGATGGTTGAGCACCGTTTTGAAGCCATTTAAGCGCTAGCTCTTCATCGATTTTTAGTTCAGCTGGTTTTGTAAGTGGGTTGTAAGTTCCCACTGTTTCGATTTGACGTCCGTCACGTGGTGAACGTGAGTCCGCTACTACAATACGATAGAAAGGAGTTTTCTTTGCTCCAATACGTTTAAGACGAATTTTAACTGCCATTATTATTGCACCTCCGAATAGTTTCACACAAGATAGTATGTTATCAAGCTTTTGTTTGTTTGTAAAGTGTTTTTTCTTAACACCCTAAATTTAATTTTTTTCGGCCCTGTTTTTCACTTGAAAAACGCGTCGAAATTGGGCATTTTATTCTTCTTTTTTCCTTTTCCTTGCATACCTGACATTTGCTTAACCATTTTTTTCATATCTTCAAACTGCTTAAGCAAACGGTTTACTTCTTGAATCGACGTGCCTGAGCCTTTTGCGATTCGTCTTCGACGGTTCGCGTTAATAATTTCAGGTGTCGTACGCTCAGTCGGCGTCATGGACTGAATGACTGCTTCAACGCGGCCCATTTGTCCTTCGTCAACTTGGGCATTTTCAAGTCCTTTTATTTTCCCCGCACCCGGCATCATTTTCAATAACTCATCAAGCGGGCCCATTTTCTTCACCTGTTGCAATTGCTCAAGAAAATCGTCGAGTGTAAATGTTTGCGTCCGGAACTTTTCCTCAAGTTCTTTCGCTTTATCTTCATCAACGTTTTCTTGCGCTTTCTCAATTAGCGACATAACATCGCCCATGCCAAGAATTCTTGAGGCCATTCGCTCTGGATGGAACGGTTCTAACGCATCCATTTTCTCGCCCATACCAACAAACTTAATCGGTTTGTCAGTGACCGCACGGATCGATAGCGCTGCCCCTCCTCGCGTATCACCATCAAGCTTAGTTAAAATAACTCCCGTTATCCCAACAGTTTCGTTAAAGTTTTTTGCAACGTTAACAGCATCTTGTCCAGTCATCGCATCGACAATTAAAAATACCTCATCAGGTGTTGTCAAATCACGAATGTCCGCCAATTCCTGCATTAAATTTTCATCGACATGAAGTCTTCCCGCCGTGTCGACGATCACAACATCATGGTGTTCCTTCTCCGCCTCAACAAGCGCTTGTCTAACAATCTCAACTGGGGAAATATCGGTCCCCATTGAAAATACGGGTAACGTCAATTGCTTCCCTAATGTTTCTAGTTGCTGAATTGCAGCAGGTCTATAGACGTCAGCGGCAACAAGAAGCGGCTTCTTATTGTGACGTTTGCGAAGCACCGATGCTAATTTACCAGAAGTTGTTGTCTTCCCCGCACCTTGCAAACCTACCATCATAATGACAGTGGGAGATTTCCTTGCAAACTGAATCGGATTTTGTTCTCCACCCATAAGGTTTGTCAGTTCATCTTTAACTATTTTTACAACTTGTTGACCAGGAGTCAAACTCTTCATAACTTCCTGACCAATCGCTCGTTCACTTACCGTTTTCACAAACTCTCTAACGACTTTCAAGTTAACGTCTGCTTCGATAAGCGCAAAGCGCACCTCACGCATCATCTCTTTGACGTCTGCTTCGTTTATCTTACCCTTGCCCCTTATTTTCTGGAGCGTTCCTTGCAGCCGCTCGGCTAACCCTTCAAATGCCATGCACGCCGCCTCCTAGTCATAATCTTTTAACGTGACCAACAAGTTTCGCAACGTTTCTGATTGGTCATCCATGCCTGTTATGAGTTGTTGCATACTTTCAACAATTTTCTTCCGTTCTTGAAACTTGTCAAATAAGTTCAACTTCACTTCATAATCTTCAAGCATCGCTTCAGTTCTACGAACATTATCATACACCGCTTGACGCGATACACCAAATTCTCCAGCAATTTCTCCAAGCGAAAGATCTTCTAAGTAATACAAATTCATATACATTCTTTGTTTATCAGTCAACAGCGATTGATAAAAATCAAAGAGGAAATTTATGCGGGTTGTTTTTATAAGGGCCATCTATTTCCCCCCTCAACTTACTTCTACCTTCGAATCATAATATGAATCATTATAACTGTCAAGTACTTTTACTTGTCTGTAGTGCATTATCTATAATTATATAAAAGGGAGTTTTGCTGCGATTAGTTATTTGCTTCTTCTTGTTCTAAACCGTCTGCAAATAAACCGTAGACATATTTTTCGGGATCAAAGGGTTGTAGATCATCTACACCTTCACCAAGACCTACAAATTTCACCGGGATATTCAACTTATTACGAATCGCTAAAACGATGCCGCCTTTTGCTGTGCCGTCTAGCTTCGTTAAAACAATTCCAGTGACGTTTGTTGCATCTTTAAATGTTTGCGCCTGAACAAGCGCGTTCTGACCTGTAGTTGCGTCAAGTGCAAGAAGAACCTCGTGAGGCGCACCTTCTACTTCTTTACTAATCACTCGATGAATTTTCTGAAGTTCGTTCATTAAGTTCACTTTATTTTGTAGTCTTCCTGCCGTATCACAAATAAGTACGTCGACTTTCCGACTTTTAGCAGCATGGATTGCATCGTACATAACCGCGGCGGGATCAGAACCTTCCGACTGCCTAATTACTTCCACGCCTGCACGTTCTCCCCAGACAACTAACTGATCAATGGCACCTGCTCTGAATGTGTCCCCCGCTGCTAGCATTACCGTTTTACCCTCTGCCATCAGACGAGCAGCTAACTTTCCAATAGTCGTCGTTTTCCCGACACCATTCACACCAACCATTAAAATAACCGAGAGCTCGCCTTCTTGTATGTTTAAGCCGCTGTCCAGTTTTTCGCCCGCTTCATAAATTCCAACTAACTTCTCAGAGATAACGGATTGGATTCCAGCAGTATCTTTAATATTTTTCCTTTGTACTTCCAGTTTTAGTTGATCGATAAGTTCCATAACCGTTTCGAATCCGACGTCGGCTTGAAGCAATAGCTCCTCAAGTTCTTCAAAAAACTCTTCGTCAACTTCCCTAAATTGTGCAACAAGATCGTTTATTTTCGACGTGAACTGATCACGTGTCTTCGTTAATCCTAATTTAAACTTTTCTGTTACCGCTTCATTTGTACCTGTGATTTTTTCTTTGATTTTTCTAAAAAAAGACACTATTATTCGCTCCTTAAAGAGAGATTATATTTCGTCCCTCGTTTTTTATTAATCGTTCTTTCTTACATAATCGCTTCTTCTGGGACATCGGAAAGTTTTACCGAAATTAAATTGGAAACTCCTGATTCTTGCATCGTTATGCCGTAAAGAACATCGGCACCTTCCATTGTTCCTTTTCTATGTGTAATTACAATAAACTGTGTGTTTTCCGAAAACTTATTTAAGTATTTACTGTACCGGATAACATTTGCTTCGTCGAGTGCCGCTTCGACTTCATCAAGTATACAAAACGGAACAGGTCGTACTTCTATTATAGAAAACAGAAGTGCTATTGCGGTTAAAGCTCTTTCACCGCCGGAAAGCAGGCTCAGATTTTGCAACTTTTTCCCCGGAGGACGTGCAACAATATCAACGCCAGTTTCAAGTAAATTATCAGGTTTCGTAAGAACTAAATCCGCATCTCCTCCACCAAACATTTCTTTGAACACCGTTCGAAAACGATTTTGTACGGCGTCAAACGTCGCGGAAAATCGTAGTGACATTTCCGCATCCATTTCGGACATCGCTTCTTGGAGTGTTTGCTTCGCACCAATGAGATCGTTTCGTTGAATTGTTAAAAAGTCATGGCGCTTGGATACTTCTTCGAATTCGATAATCGCCCCGGGATTAACTGGCCCGATTGCGGAAACTTCCCGCTTTAGCTCTGTTAATGTATTTCTCATTTTTTTCTCATCAAATTCATCAAGGGCGTTGAAATCTGGGAATAAACCATATTCGTTTAGCAACCGATTTGTTATCGCTTCATATTTCACTTCAAGTCTCGACAAATCAACTGTTACTGTATTTAATCCAGCGATTGTTCGATCGGCATTCGCTCTGATTGTTCCGAGCAACACGACTAACTTATCAAGGGATGATACATGCCCCACTCGTTCTTTCTTCCCCTTTGCAATTGCGGATTCAATTGCCTCTTTTTCGGAAACTTCTTTTTCTATACGCTTAACGAGCTCCTCGGAAGTAAGTTCTCCACCTTCTTCATTGCCGTTGAAATAGTTTAGTTCTTCATCTAGCGAAGTAATTCTTCGCTCAGCAGATGATATCGTTCGCTCCATATCATTGATAGACATTTGTTGATAGTTTTTTTGTTCCCGTAGAACTGCTGCACGTTCACGAAACGCCGTAAGACGAGTAGTGAGTGAAGCCTCCTCATTGCGCCAGTCGATGGCAAGACGTTCTAACATTTCTACTTCTTCTTTAATTTTCTCTAATTCATTTTTTATTACAATATGACGATTTTGTAGTTCTTTTTTCTGAGTTTTCAATTCAGAACCGGTATTTTCAGAACCACGCCTTCCGATTTCCGCGGACGCTATTTCCCCTTCAACAGAACGAATGGAAATGTCGGTTTCACGTATTCCTGATTCCGAGGCCGCAATTTTAAGTTGAAGTCTTTCGAAATGGAGACGTGCCTGCTCCGTTTCCTCCATCAACTTACCAACCGTCATTCTTGTATCGCCTATCGTTTTTGTCGCGGATTCAATCGAAGTTGCCAATTGGGCATATTGACCTTTCAATGTTTCAAGTTCGGCTTTTCGCGTAAATACGGAAGCTTGTCCTTTAACACCACCACCAGTAAGCGAACCGCCAGCATTGACGATATCCCCATCAGTAGTTACAACCCGGTAACGATAGCCAATGGCACTTGCAATTTGAGAAGCGCCCGACAAAGAAGAGGCGATGATTACATTCCCTAGAAGATTTTCAGTAATAATTTTATATGGGCCTTCTACTTGCACTAGGCTGTCCGCAGTTCCTATATATTCCGGATAGCCCTCTGCCAATTTCAAAACGGCTGGTTGGATTTTCCTTGACTTCATAACATCTAAAGGAAGAAATGTAGCTCGCCCGGCGTTTTTCGCTTTCAAATAAGAAATTGCCTTTCTCGCTTCTACTTCCGATGAAGTTACGATATTTTGCATCGCACCGCCAAGCGCTGTTTCGACGGCTTTCACATAGTTATTTCCGACAGAAATAAGTTCAGCTACAGCCCCATTTATGCCCGTAAGTTGCTTTGTCTTTTTAGCAATTAAAATTTCTTTTACGCCCGAATAGAAACCGGAAAAATCAGCTTCCATACTTTCAAGTGCACGCATACGCCCTTGCATTTCATGTTGTTTGTTATATGCTTTTTGCAATAGTTCTTGTTTTTGTCTAAGTTCATCTTCAACATTTCGTAAAGTCGTGACAGCTGTTTTATAGTTGGACTCCCCATCACTAATGCTTTTCTTTAATAGCGATAAGTCACTTTTCTTTTCTATTTTTTCAGCTAGCAGTTGTTTACGCCGATTTTTTAAAAAGGATGTATGTTGAAACATTTTTTCAGTAGAAGATTTTTCGCCCAAAAGACGCTCGTCAATATGTTTCAAATCATTCCTAATCGTCGCCTCTTCGTTTAATCGATCGATATAGGTTGACTTCAACTCTTCTATTTCGTTTTCTGTTTCTTTAACGGACCTTTTTAAAGTTTGCGAAATACCGTCCATTTGGCTCGTTACATGATTGTATTCAGTTTGTGTTACAGCCAACTTTTCCAATGCAATTTGTAACTTTTCGGACAGGTCTATTTTTTCTTTTTTCGTAGCGAGTAGTTCGGTACGTATTCGTTCAATCTGTTGGTCTGCATTGCGCCGTTTTTCAACCGAAAGAAGGCGTCGACCTTCCCATTTTTCGATTTCGGAACTCGCATCGACAAGTCGTTTTTGTAAATGATCTAATTTAGTATCTAAAATCGCAAGTTGCTCTTTTAAATGGTTTGACTTTTCTTCCGCTGCCTTTGTAGACAGTTTAAGCTTTTCTTTTTCCTCTTGAAACTTTTCAGCTTTACCCAACATCGATTCTATTTCAACTCGAAAATGTCTAGCGTCGTAATTGAGTAACAATATATCTGTTTCAAACATTTTCTCGGAAATAGTAGCATGTTTCTGAGCATCTTCGGCATTTTTTTGAAGCGGACCAATCCGCGTCTCCAGTTCCTTCAATATATCAAGAACACGATCCAGATTATCAGCCGTTTCAAAAAGCTTGTGCTCAGCTTTCTTTTTCCTCGTCCTGTATTTCAAAACACCCGCGGCCTCGTCAAAAATACTTCGTCTATCTTCCGGCTTACTGTTCAATACTTCATCGACCCGGCCTTGTGAAATAATAGAGAATGCCTCTTTACCGAGACCTGAGTCCATAAAAACATCGGTAATATCTTTTAAGCGACATTGTTGCCCATTTAATAAATAAGCACTTTCCCCAGAGCGGAATACACGTCTACTTACACTGATTTCTGTATAATCCAATGGAAAAAGACCTTTTGTATTGTCAAGAATAAGAGTAACCTCTGCGAAATTAAGAGGTTTTCTTGAATCGCTCCCCGAAAAGATGACATCTTCCATCTTCGCGCCACGCAGTGACTTGGCAGATTGCTCTCCAAGAACCCATCGGATGGCATCGGTAATATTACTTTTTCCGCTTCCGTTCGGACCGACAATAGCCGTTACACCAGGGACAAAGTCAATCCCGATTCGTTCAGCAAAAGATTTAAATCCAATAATTTCGAGCCTTTTAAGAAACACTTTTAATTCTCTCCTTCAGCTTGCTGCCTCTTCAGTTCCCCGATTGCGTGGCGAGCTGCTTCTTGCTCTGCTTCTTTTTTAGATTTCCCGCTTCCTTTTCCAAGCTGTTCATCCGAAAGTTGAACAACGGTCACGAATACTTTAGCATGCGCGGGACCTTTCTCTTCAATCACTTCGTATTGAAGTTGCCCACTATTTGTTTGTTGAACAATTTCTTGTAATCTACTTTTATAATCCATCACATGAGAAAAAGCACCGGATGTAATTTTCGGGAAAACGACACTTTCCAGAAATTTTGTGACAACTTCCATTCCTTGGTCAATATACAAGGCTCCTATGAACGCCTCAAATACGTCGGCTAGAAGAGCTGGACGCATCCTTCCACCAGTTTGCTCTTCCCCTTTTCCAAGCAAAACATAATGACCAAAATCGAGTTCATCAGCAAATTTAACGAGCGCAGGTTCACAAACAATTGCTGCTCTAAGCTTTGTAAGTTCTCCTTCACTCATTCCCGGTTCCGTAGAATAAAGGAATCGGGATACGCCAAGTTCAAGGACTGCGTCTCCTAAAAATTCGAGTCTTTCGTTATCCGTAAAGTTTTTTCTTCGGTGCTCATTCACATATGATGAATGAGTGAATGCATTATAAAGCAACGAATTATCGTTAAATGTTATTTGAAGCTTTTGTTGCAGTTCACTAAATCGATTCCGTGCTGCTTGCGGAAGTGTTGCTTTTGTCTGTTTTCCTATGTTGCGTTTACTGTTCATCGAAATCCTGCCTTTCAATACATAATCCCTTTAATTTTAACCTTTCAAATGGATTAGTGCAAAAATGAAAAGAGACGCCTTGCATTCTTTCGTAAAGAAAGGAGGCAAGGGTCTCAATCAAAAGATAACTTAGTTTACTTTCGTTTCGATATAAGTAACTGTGTCACCGACAGTCGCAATCTTTTCTGCATCGTCATCGGAAATTTCCATATCGAATTCATCTTCTAATTCCATTACAAGTTCTACGACGTCTAGTGAGTCTGCGCCGAGATCATCACGGAAAGAAGCTTCCATTTTAATTTCGCTTTCATCGACACCAAGGCGATCGACGATTACTTTTGTTACACGTTCAAGTACTGTTGACAAATTTGTCACCTCCCCTCGATGGTTTACGCTAATTACAATACTACATGACCATCCCGCCGTCTACATGAATTGTTTGTCCCGTAATATAAGCGGCATCTTCCGAGAGCAGAAATAGCACAGTCCGCGCTACGTTTTCAGGACTTCCCAATTTTCCAAGCGGAATAGCAGAGAGCATTTGATTTTTCACATCTTCATTCATCGCATCGGTCATATCTGTAGTGATAAAGCCGGGCGCAACCGCATTTACATTAATATGTCTTGACGCAAGCTCTTTGGCAACTGTCTTTGTCAATCCAATGACCCCCGCTTTAGCTGCAACGTAATTCGCTTGTCCCGGATTACCCGAAACCCCAACGATTGACGCAACGTTGACGATTTTCCCCGCACGTTGCCTCATCATCTGGCGCGTCACGCCTTTTGTGCATAGAAAGACTCCTTTAAGGTTAATGTTAATCACATCGTCCCACTCGTCTTCTTTCATCCGCATAAGTAAATTATCTTTCGTAATGCCCGCATTATTTACTAGTATATCAATCGAACCAAATAATTCGATTGTCTGATCCACCATGTTTTTCACACTATCGGGATTAGATACATCCGCTTGAATAGCAAACGCTTCCCCGCCAGCGTCGGTAATAATTTGTACCACTTCGTCCGCTTTATCTTTGCTACCACTATAATTGACAGCAACACGCGCACCTTCTTTTGCAAGTTGCAATGCAATTTCGCGGCCAATCCCACGGGATGCACCTGTGACGATTGCTGATTTACCTTCAAATCTACTCATTACGACCACCCTTTCGAAGCTTCAATAACTTCTTCTAGCGTCAATTTGTCATAGACTGGAAATACTTTTGCTTCACGGTCGATTTTCCTAACAAGTCCGCTTAGCACTTTTCCAGGACCACATTCGATAAAATGTGTAACTCCTTGTTCAATTAACATACGAACGGAATCTTCCCATAACACGGGAGAATATAATTGTTCAACAAGTAACTCTTTGATGTCCGCACTATTTTTCACAACTGAAGCATTGACGTTTGCCACGACGGGAATTGTAGCGTCATCCATTTGAATGCCGTCAAGGGCAGCTCGAAGTTGTTCTGCGGCCGGTTTCATAAGTGATGAATGAAAAGGTCCACTAACGTCAAGGGGTATTGCGCGTCGCGCACCTACTTCTTTCAATTGAATACAGGCCTTTTCGACGCCTTCTTTCGTACCGGAAATAACAATTTGACCAGGACAATTTAAATTCGCGGGTTGCACTGAATGGCCATCCGCGGTAATCGCGTCCGTTACCGTTTTGACTTGTTCGCCATCGAGGCCGAGTATTGCAGCCATTGCACCTTCTCCCGCCGGAACCGCATCGTTCATATACAGACCACGCTTATGCACAGCCGATACGCCATCTTCAAATGACATGACACCCGAAGCAACGAGTGCAGTGTATTCGCCTAAGCTATGACCTGCTGTAAAATCCGGAGTAATTCCTCCTTCAATCAGCTTAGACGCAATCATTGATCCAACTGTCAGGAGTGATGGTTGCGCATTATATGTAACTGTCAATTCTTCTTGTGGACCTTCTAGAATTAATGAGCTTAGCTGAAATCCAAGAACACGATCCGCATCCTGAAAATATTGCATGCTCCGTTCATCCATATCTACAAGTTCTTTTCCCATTCCAACTGATTGTGAGCCTTGTCCCGGGAATATAAATGCAACTTTCGTCATTCTACTTGCCCCTTTCTAATCGTTTCACGAATTGTACCGCACACATCATATGTAACCATTGTACGTGCTTGTCGAATGGCATTAAATACCGCATTGGCATTTGAAGATCCATGCGCTTTTATAACAGGAGAATTCAATCCAAATAATCCCGCACCGCCATACTCCGTGTAATCCATTTTCTTTTTAAGTCCGTGCAAATCATTTTTTACAAGTGCCGCAGAAATTTTCGATTTCACGGAAGAACTATATACTTCTTTTAACATGGAGAAAAAGCCGAGCGCTGTTCCTTCAAGCGTCTTTAACACCATATTCCCTGTAAAACCGTCCGTTACGACGACATCGGCAATTCCCATGAGTAGATCTCTCGCTTCGACATTACCGATAAAATTAATTGGTTCCTCGGAAAGAAGTCCATAAGCCGCTTTTGTCAATTCATTTCCTTTACCTTCTTCGGTTCCAATATTCAACAAACCAACCCGTGGTTGTTCTATGCCACGAACTTTTTCCGCGTAAATACTACCCATAACTGCGTATTGCGCAAGATGTGATGGTTTCGCATCTGAATTTGCACCAAGGTCAAGCATAACAAACCCTTTACCGTCAATCGTAGGTAATGTCGGCGCAAGAGCTGGACGTTCAATTCCATCGATTCGGTTTACAATAAACAAACCTGCCGCCATAAGTGCACCTGTATTTCCCGCTGACACACACGCCACAGCTTCGTTGTCTTTAACAGCTTGTGCCATCCTGACCATTGAAGCATCTTTTTTCCTACGTATCGCACGCACGGGTTCATCGTCTGCTTCGATTCTTTCCGTACAATGAATTACTTTCAAACGTGGATGATCTTTCAAAAAAGGCTCCATTACTTTTTCGTCACCATAAATATGTATATGTATATCATCGAATGCAGCAAGGCTCTTTAGGGCTCCCGTGATGATTTCTCCCGGTGCATGATCGCCGCCCATTCCGTCGACTGCTATAATCATTTGGCTTCCTCCTGCTTTTCATCCGTCATTCGGTACATGTAAAACTCACCTGTAAATACCGTCTCGTCACCAACCGTTGAAGTGACTTCAACAAGCGTTCGTTTCTCCATTAAACTTGCCTTTTTTACGTTTGCACGTGCAACTACTCGATCTCCAGCTTTAACCGGCATTAAAAAATGAATCGTCGACTTCACGGTTAAGGCCAGATCGTCGTCCATTACGGCTACGGCGAGTGAATTTGCTTGAGCAAAAAGATGATGCCCACGTGCGATTCCATTTCGCTGAAATACATGATCTTCAGTTACGTCGAATATCGACAATGCCCTGTCATCTAATTTTATATCAACGATGTCGCCGATTACTTCATCAGTATGCAATGATTTTACTTCGCCGGTCATTGTTCGGGAAGCAACATTTTTTAAGCGTTCGCGAAGTTCCGGGATTCCACATTCAAGTCGGTCCAATCGGATTGTTTGGACACTCACTTGAAAATGCCCCGACAGCACTTCATCTGTGAGAAACGGATTCTCTTCAAGCAACTTACCGAGCAACCGCTGTCTTTCTTTCTTAGGCTTACGCAATAGTTTCACCTTCCAGATTAGCACTTGGTACTAACATCAGTATATAAAGATAAAAAAAAGAAAGCAAGCAAGAAATGTAGAAGTTTTTTGTATAAGCCCACGGAAAAAATAAAAAAGACCTGGAAAGCACTGTTTAGCTTTTCAGGTCCCCATTCTATCAATCAATTCTGTCTTTACTTAGTGCGCCAGATTCTTCGAGTTGGTTTCTAAGAACTTCATACTCTTCGTCTTCCCAAAAGCTATTGGATTCGAGAAACCTCTCCGCATCTTTCCTTGCTGTTTCCAAAGCTCGGTAATCATGAACTAAATCTGCCATTTTGAATTCAGGCATTCCACTTTGTTTTTTTCCGAAAAAGTCACCAGCACCTCTTAGTTCAAGGTCCTTTTCCGCAAGTATAAACCCGTCATTCGTTTCTGTCATCGATTGCATTCGTTCTTTTCCTTCTTCCGTCTTCGGATCAGCAAGTAGAATACAATAAGACTGCTTAGCGCCCCTACCAACTCTACCTCTAAGTTGATGAAGCTGTGAGAGTCCGAACCGGCCCGCATCGTAAATGAGCATGAATGTAGCATTGGGAACGTTCACGCCAACTTCAACAACGGTCGTCGACACAAGAACATCAATCGTACCTTCACTAAATTCACGCATGATAGCCTCTTTGTCGTCCGCATGTAGCCTTCCATGCATTAGGCCAACTGTATGGCGTCCGCTAAAATGAACCGTTAATTGGCTATGTACATCCACCGCGTTTTGCACATCTAATTTGTCGGATTCCTCAATTAATGGACAAATAACATACGCTTGTTGTCCATTATTCAATTCCTTCTCCATTTTTTGCAAGATTGGAAGCAGGGAATCTTCTTTCATCCAATGCGTTTCAATCTCTTTCCTTCCAGCGGGTAATTCATCAAGTACCGATACATCCATTTCGCCAAATGCGGTAATCGCAAGCGTTCGTGGAATCGGAGTTGCTGTCATGAATAGCACGTTCGGATTGAGCCCTTTATCGCGCAAAATACGGCGCTGTTCAACGCCGAATCTATGTTGTTCATCCGTTATGACAAGGCCCGGATTTTTAAAAAGGACATCCGGCTGAATGAGTGCGTGCGTTCCAATAAGTAAATCGATTTCACCCGATTCCAACTTTTCAAGAAGGTTTCTTCTCGCTTTTACTTTCGTGGATCCCGCAAGAAAAGCGACTGTTACATCGAAAGGCTCGAGCCACTCTGCCAGTGATGCCGCATGTTGCTCGGCAAGAATTTCTGTTGGTGCCATAAGCGCGCCTTGGAAGCCCGCCGTAATCGATGCATAAAGTGCAATCGCTGCAACAACCGTTTTTCCTGAGCCAACATCTCCTTGAAGAAGTCGGTTCATTCGCATTGGACTTTTTAGTTCCGCGCATAATTCATTGACGACACGTTTTTGGGCGCTTGTTAATTCGAATGGTAAAGAAGCGATAAAGTTTTTCACTTTTGCAAGATCATAATGAATAACCATGCCTTTCTCGGCTTCTTTTCGAATTTTCTTCATCCCTTGCATCTTGAGTTGGAACAATAAAAGCTCTTCGTAAACAAATCGTCTTCTTGCATGTTTCACGTCTTCGGGGCTTTTCGGGAAGTGGACCATCTCCATAGCAGCACCTATCGTTGGAAGCCTGTACGCTTGTAAGATGTCGGCTGGAAGCGATTCGATATGCTCTCCATTCACATAGTCCAAAGCATTTCTCATAAGCCTGCGAAATGACTTTTGGTGCATAACAGTTTTCAAACTATAAACAGGCTCAAAATCCGCCTGATCCGTTTTTGGGCCATCAGAAAAATTACTAACGTTAATTAATTGCCTGCCACGGTCCCATTTTCCCGAAATCGTTACGATCATCCCCGGGGCTAGACGGTTTTTCAAGTAATGTTGGTTAAAGAAAACCGCCTTCACAAGATGTCGTCCAGTAAGTACACGGACTTGTAAACGGGAGCGATTCTTCCCCAAAAAAAGAATGGAAGGCTCACTTTCGACCTTTCCCTCAATCGTAACTTGCTCATTATGTGGTGTTTCCAATAAGTCTTTCAACCTGTAATCTTCATGACGGTATGGGAACATCATAACGAGATCATAGACAGAGATGATACCAAGTGCTTCAAGCTGCTGTCCCGTTGTCTTACCAATCCCTTTTATAGACGTTACTGGATCATGAATTGATGTGGACACTATCTACTTTTTCTCCACCAAATATTTGAGCTTCGAGTGCTTTTCCGGTCGGTGTCGCAGCTAGTCCACCTTTTCCGGTTTCTCGTAAAGCAGAAGGCATTGATAACCCGATTTTATACATCGCTTCAATTACTTCGTCCGTCGGTATGCGGCTTACAACACCTGCTAGAGCCATATCTGCACCTACTAGTGCTTTGGCAGCCCCCATTGCATTCCGTTTCACACAAGGAACTTCAACAAGTCCAGCAACTGGGTCACAGACGAGACCAAGCATATTTTTCATAACAATCGAGAACGCTTCCGCACTTTGTTGCGGTGTGCCACCAGCCATCTCTACAATCGCAGCCGCTGCCATCGAACCCGCGGAACCAGTTTCTGCCTGACACCCTCCAGCTGCACCTGAAATCGATGCATTATTTGCAACGACAAATCCAAATGCACCTGTTGTAAATAAGTAATTAATCATTTGCTCACGTGTTGGATTTAATTTATTTTTCACTGCAAACAATGTACCTGGTACAATACCAGCTGCTCCAGCTGTCGGTGTTGCACAAATTGTTCCCATCGCAGCGTTCACTTCATTTGTAGCGACCGCTTTACTAACAGCGTCCATAATGATGTCGCCAGAAAGTGATTTTCCTGTTTCCATATACTTTTGAATCAGAACCGCGTCTCCACCTGTCAAACCAGATGTAGAATGGACACCTTTTAATCCTTTTTCAACAGCCTCTTCCATAACCGTTAAGTTATTATCCATTTGAGCAATAATTTCTTCACGTGAACGTCTGGAAACAAGCATTTCCTGTTCTATCATAATTTCTGAAATTGGTTTACTTTGCGATTCAGCAAGTGCCACAAGCTCTTTTACGGAACTAAATAAAATTTTCATCGATTTTCCCCCTCAGTCTGCTACTGTTGAAACTTGAGTAATATGTGGTAAAGCTTTAAGTTCTTCGATAAGTGACTCATCTATTAGCTGATCTACTTCAATGACCATTAAAGCCATTTCACCTTTTTCTTTTCGACCAACTTCCATATGTGCAATATTAATGTCCCGATTAGCCAATGCATTGGAAACGCTTGCAATTAAACCTGCCCTGTCATCATGAACGACGAGAAGTGCTGGGTAGTGTCCTGAAAGTCGTAGTGAAAAACCATTCAAATCAACAACTTCCATTTTTCCTCCACCGATAGAAATACCTGTTAACTCCATAACGCTTTGGCTATCTCCAATTACCACGCGGGCCGTGTTCGGGTGATCCGCCTCTTCTTCTTCTGGAATAAACTCATAAGTCATTCCAACTTTATCCGCTTCGCTAAAAGCAGTTTTTATACGTTCATCAAAAGTATCGTAACCGAGTAATCCGCCTATAATTGCTACATCCGTACTATGACCTTTGTACGTTTCCGCAAAAGAGCCGTACAGATGGATACGAGCCCATTCTGGCTGTCTTCCAAACAGGTTGCGGGCAACTAATCCAATACGTGCAGCACCTGCTGTATGTGAAGATGAAGGCCCAATCATAACTGGACCGATTATATCGAATACTGAGCGAAATTTCATAATATTACCCTCCTTCTTAAGAATGGACATATATATGTTGAAATAAAGAATCCTATATAAACCCGCTTCGGTTACCTCTTGAAAGGCACCTTCGCTAAACTTTATACATATTCATCAATTCAACGTCTATAGTTTCATTTTACACGAAAAACGTCTTGGACACAAAAAACTCATATTTGAGCCTAAGTAAAATATAAAAAACAGTACGAAATTGATCTTCGCACTGTTTTTATATTTTACTTATTCAACCGCAATGATATATGGATATAATGGTTGCTTACCATCATAAAATTCAATGTCTACATGCTGAAAGTTTTCTTCAATATAACTTTCAAATTTACTAGCATCTTCTTTCGTTACATCTTCACCGTATAATATCGTAACAATTTCTGCATCTTCATCAATAATTGCCGATAAAATAGTTTTCATTACTTCCTCAAGAGAAGAGGCTGATGCTACAATTTTACCTTCCGAAATACCCATAAAATCATTTTTCTTTATTTCTATTCCGTCAATTGAAGTATCTCTGACGGCATTTGTTACTTGTCCAGTTTTGACATACGATGCTGCTTTTTTCATGGATTCAGCGTTCGCGCTTACTTTCGCTTCTGGATTAAAAGCAAGAATTGCAGCGAGACCTTCTGGAACGGTTTTTGTCGGTACGACAGCCGCTTCAATACCAATGATTTCTGCAGCTTGTTCCGCAGCCATAATAATATTTTTGTTGTTTGGTAAAATTAGAACGCGCTCAGCGCCTACCTTTTCAATCGCCTTAACAATATCTTCTGTTGAAGGATTCATCGTTTGACCGCCTTCAATGACAACGGAGGCTCCAACACTTTTTAATAGTTCGGCAATCCCTGAACCCATCGCAACGGTAACAATTGCATATGGATGTTTTTGTTTTTGCGTATGTACGTTATGATTTTCACCAACAATATCAAGATGCTGTTGACGCATATTTTCAATTTTTATATCGATAAGCGAACCAAATTTCTTACTAAATGTAAGAACATCTCCCGGTTCTTCCGAATGGATATGTACTTTCGCAACTTCATCATCTGAAATAACAAGAAGTGAATCTCCAAATCGGCTTAATTCTTGTCTGAAATCTGATTCGTTATACGGGTTATTCTCGAGTTTTCCAGCTTCAAATTTGACCATAAACTCCGTACAATATCCATAAATGATATCTGCGGTATTCATGAACCCTTGAATGCTTTTATGGTGTTCGGCATTTACAAGATCGTCCATTGAATGAGCATCTATCCTGTCAGGTAGTTCTTCGCCTTTCAAACACGCCAAAAAGCCCTCATACACGTAAACAAGACCTTGCCCGCCACTGTCAACGACTCCGACTTCTTTTAGCACTGCTAATAGGTCGGGTGTCCGCTCTAAAGAAGCTTTTGACTCTTCAACAATCGCTTCCAATACTTCGATAAAGTCAGTTGTCGTCGCCGCCACTTCTACACCAACATTTGCAGCATCTTTCGCGACGGTTAAGATCGTTCCTTCAACAGGTTTCATAACCGCTTTATATGCGGTTTCCACACCATACTTCAATGCCGCTGCAAAAGTAACACCATCGACTGACGATTCGTTTTCTATTGCTTTCCCAAATCCACGGAATAATTGCGATAGAATAACACCTGAATTTCCTCGTGCACCCATTAGTAAACCTTTTGATAGCGCTTGTGCGGTTTTTCCAATATGTGCTTGTGCGTGCGCTTCAACTTCTTTCGCACCTGATGTCATCGACAAATTCATATTCGTTCCCGTATCACCATCTGGAACAGGGAATACGTTCAAGGAATCGACATAATCGGCATTCTGATAAAGATGATGAGAACCAAGCTTCACCATCTCTGCAAACTTTAAACCATCTATAGACTTCATTACGTTTATTTCCTCCTTCTACAGGTTTGCCACACGGACTCCCTGGACAAAAATATTAACCGATTTTACAGACAGACCGACTGTCTTTTTTAATGTATATTTTACTTTTGATTGTACTTGATAAGCGACTTCCGAAATTTTTGTCCCATACCCGATCACGACATACATATCAATATGAGTATCTTCGCCAATGTTTCGTACGATAACACCTCGCGCAAAATTTTCTTTCCGGAGGATGTCAGTTAGCCCATCACGGATCTGATGCCTAGAAGCCATACCAACAATACCATAACATTCGATTGTCGCCTCCCCAACTACTTGGGCAATAACATCGTTCGTGATATCGATCTTGCCGTATTTATTCTTTACTTCGATTGACATGGTCGTATCCCTCCGTATCGTTTTTCACTCACCCTATTGTACTATATCCATTATCATAATAAAAGAAAGCATATCTTTTAATATATTCCTGTAAAGCATTTCTCCTTGAAAGGTTGTTCGAAAAAGGTTGCAACACATTATCTCATATGATACATTAGTAAAGTATGCGAATTATAAAGTGTATTATTAAATCTTCATTCGCAAGGAGGTAACATAAATGGCTAAAGAATGTGTTATTACAGGACGCAAAGCCCGTACAGGAAACGCTCGTTCACACGCTTTGAACTCGACTAGACGTACGTGGGGTGCGAACCTTCAAAAAGTCCGTATTCTTGTTAACGGAAAACCTAAAAGAGTTTGGGTTTCTGCAAGAGCTCTTAAATCAGGTAAAGTTCAACGAGTTTAATGGACGAAAAATAAAACGCCAAGCTGAAACTTCAGCTTGGCGTTTTTTCTTTCTTCCTTTTTGCACTCTTACTATTTTTCTTCGCCTTCGGTTCGTCTTCTTTTTGAAACACATATATACACTTTCGAACAAAACCGCTTACGAATTTCGGTAGTGTAAATGTATAAACTCGCAACTCCCCACTCCTTTCAAGCATCTGAACTCCTTACCATTAAGCATATGCCTTCACGGAAAGAGATAGTACAAACACCCGTAGCAAGTTCGTTGCTCGTAAACTTTGTCATACCTGTTTCTAAAGATTCCTCTGAAATTTCATACTTAAATCCGGCAAGCGAAAGTCCCCTCACCGATCCCCCAAAAGGAAAAAAAGATACGTATGGAAGTTGCTTCTCTTGTGTCAATTCATGAATACCGGGATTAAGCATCGTTAACTCATTTAACGGATTGCGAATTGCGAACTGTATATGTGGAAATTCCGTTTGAAACCGATACAAAAGATGGAGGACCGATTCGGCATGATCCAGTCTCCCCCCCGTTACTCCCGTCAAAATGATTTTTTCCGGATGATAGGTCATTGCACGCTCCACGGCAAGTTCCGTATCCGTTTCATTTTTTTCGGCACGAAATCGATCAACAATACGAACCGCTTCAATAATTGTTTTATATTCATTTTCCGAAACAGAATCGAAATCACCTACTGCTTCATGAGGGATAATCCCCATTTGCAACAAATGCAATGCCCCTCTATCAGCGCCGATAAATATCGTTTCACTCGTATGAAGCTTTTTAAGCTCGGCGATTTCCGCTGCCGGCCCACCGGCACAGATTATGACATTTTTCATTTACTAAGTGCACTTTCCCCAGCTTTTTTTATACGCTGCAAAGCCGCTGCACGGTCAACTTCATTGTATATAGCCGATCCCGCAACAAAAATAGTTGCACCCGCTTCTACACATGGAATGATTGTTTCCTCATTTATTCCTCCGTCGATTTCAATCTCAATCGGAAGATTACGCTCACGAATAATTTCTGACAGTTGTTTTATTTTAGGTATAACCGAATGAATAAACTTCTGTCCTCCAAAACCAGGATTGACCGTCATAAACAAGACAAGATCGATTTCATCAAGTACATGCATAATCGTTTCAATTGGTGTATGTGGATTAAGGACTACACCCGATTTTACACCCTTGGATTGAATAAACTGAAGTGTGCGATGTAAATGCTTGCAAGTTTCTACGTGAACAGTGATATAATCGGCTCCGGCATTTGCAAATTGCTCAATATACATGTCAGGATTCTCAATCATAAGGTGAACGTCAAGTGGCAATTTTGTAATAGGTCGAAGTGCTTCTACGACAATCGCACCCATTGTAATATTCGGTACAAAGTGGCCGTCCATTACATCGATGTGAATCAGTTCCGCCCCAGCTGCTTCCACTTCTTTTACTTCTTCTGCTAGTTTTGAAAAATCCGCTGCTAATATTGAAGGTGCTATTTTAATCATTTTTTTCATACCTCGGCTTTCGTTCAGTAATTTCTTGCAAAAAGTGCAAATAGTTCGTATAACGATGACGTAAAATCTCCCCGTCCTCCACTTTTTCTTTCACGGCACATTTAGGTTCTTTCAAGTGGAGACATCCACGAAATTTACACCCGGATGAAGCTTCATTCATCTCAATAAAATAATCGGCTAGTTCTTCTTTATCAATGTGATCGAATTCCAAAGAACTAAAACCTGGCGTATCCGCAACAAGACCACCCGCCACTTCAAGTAACTCCACATGGCGTGTTGTATGCTTTCCGCGTCCAAGTGCTGTTGATATTTCCCCGGTCTTTAGTCCAAGTGATGGGAGCACCGTGTTTAAAAGGGTCGATTTTCCGACACCGGATTGACCAGCTAATACAGTGGTCTTTTCTTTCATAATCGGACCAAGAATAGCAGGTAACTCTTCATCACCTATGAACGTATTAATTACTTTATATCCAATTTCTTCATAATACGTAGCAATTTCAACGACTTTCATAAGTTCTGTATCGGTTGCCAAATCTTTTTTTGTTAAACAAATAACCGGTTTTATCCCGAAGGATTCAATAACTACGAGAAATCGATCCAAAAGATGGTGGCTAAACGCCGGTTCAACGATTGAAAACACAAGCAATGCCTGGTCTACATTCGATATAGGAGGTCGGATAAGCTCGTTCTTTCTTTCATGGACAACTGTAATCGTCGCGTCATTCTCCCCGTCCGGCACATACGTTACAACATCACCAACAAGTGGATGTACTCCACGTTTTCTGAATACGCCTCGCCCTTTACATCTAATAATTTCCCCGTCATCTTCAACATAATAAAATCCACTAATGGCTTTTCTTATTTGTCCTTCTGGCATTCAATCCCTCTTTCTAGTTGGCATCCGCATAATTGAACTTTTCTTCCGCAATTTGCATATTGTCACGCATAATTCTGTACGCTCCACTTTGCCCTTCTTCAAGCTCTATTGTTATACGTTTTGTCAGATTTGTAGTAATCATAAACTCTTCGAACACATCGTTCATGGAGTGATTTCTATCTTGTATAAAGATACGAATTTGTTGAGGTTTTAGTTCTGGTTCTTTTGGCTGTACTGTTTCTCCCTCTTCTTCAGGGTTTTCAACGTCTTCTTCACTAGCACCCTCATCAACAGCATCTGCCAATTCTGGTTTATATTCTATCAATACGGAAGAGACAATATGCTTCACAGGTTTTTTCTCGACACCTTGCGATAAGACGACAGAAACACTTCCACCTTTCGCAATTTCTGCTTCAGGCGCTGGTTGTTGGGAAATAACCCTTCCGGCAGGTACGCTTCCGGAATACATTTCTTTCGAAATAGTTACTTTTAGCCCCGAACTTTTTTCATACTCCGCCAATTCTTTTTTATCGTATCCACTAAGATCTTCGAGAACAACTACTTCTTCACCTTTACTCACTTTAAATTTGAGAACTGTTTCTGATGGAATAATTTCCGTACCTTCTGCTGGATCTTGACTAATAATTAGCCCGGCAACTTGATCCGAAAACACTTCCTCGGATTCAATTGATTTAACATAGTTTGCTAACAAACTTGCAACTTGCGTAAAACTTCTACCTGTATAATCTTCAAGTTCATCCGTTTCTTTACCGATACTTACGTACAGTGAAACAGGTGATCCAAAATCCCGACTTCTTCCGACTTCTGGGTTTGTCTGAATAACTTGGCCCATTTCGAATTCATCAGATGTTTGCTCAATTACTTTATCTAAAACAAACCCATCTTCCTCAAGCAGTTTAGTCGCTTCTACTTCATCTTTCCCAATGACATCTGTTATCTCTACTTTTTTGGGACTAATCATTCCAGGAAGGAAAAGGATTAGAAGTGCTATAACGAGAATTCCGGAAAGAATTGAAACAACAATGGGCCATTTTTTCTTCTTTTTAATAACTCCGGGCGAGGTTGGTTCCAGTTGTACAGGTTCGACTTTTTTCGTATCTGTAACGTTTTCAAATCGATTTGCATCTGTAATTACAGGGATTGCACGTGTCATATCATCATCGTATGGAATTGCGAACCTTTTTTCGTTTGCACGTTGTGGCAGCAGTACTGTCGCTAAATCATCTTGCATTTCATCTGCCGATTGATATCGATTTGAAGTATTTTTTGTAGTTGCTTTTAAAATGACGTTTTCCACACTTTGCGGAATCGATGGATATAATTCTCGAACAGATGGCGTTTCTTCTTGTAAATGCTTCAATGCAATTGAAACGGCTGACTCACCTGAAAAAGGCAATTTGCCCGTAAGTAGTTCGTAAAATACAATTCCGACCGAATAAATATCCGATTTTTTTGTCGCCATGCCACCGCGCGCTTGCTCGGGTGACAAATAGTGAACAGTACCTAAAATCGAGTTCGTTTTTGTATGTGCCGTGGCACTTAGCGCCATTGCAATACCGAAATCCGTTATCTTTACATTCCCATCTGAATCCATCAATATGTTTTGGGGCTTAATATCCCTATGAACGATGCCGTTATAATGGGCATTGGAAATAGCCGAAATAAGTTGGTGCATAATTGGTAAAGCTGCTTCAGGTGACAAAGGCCCATTTGAAGTGATGAATTCTTTTAGCGTTTGGCCTTCCACATATTCCATGACTAAATAGTGAAGCTCACCCTCTTCACCAACATCAAATATATCGACGATATGTGGATGAGTTAAACTTGTTGCTGAAAGTGCTTCCCTCATAAATCTTTTCTTCAGATCTTCTTCGTTTGAAAAATCATAATTCAGTATTTTAATTGCAACGTTGCGATCCAAAATGACATCATGTGCAAGATATACTTTTGACATCCCGCCGCCGCCAATATATTTAATGATTTCATAGCGGCCACCAACTCTTCTTCCAATCATGGAGCATTCACCTCCATATCAAAAGGTTTTAATGCAATAACTGAAATATTGTCTTCTCCGCCCTGACTATTTGCAAGTTCTACAAGCGTTTCAACTTTTTCCCGCAATCCAGTTTCGGACAACATAATATTCAACATCGATTCGCTATCTACTTTATTGCTCAACCCATCTGTGCAAATAAGCAAAAATGTGTCGTCATCAAGTTCAATGGAATGTAAATCGGGGTAAATATGTTTTTCAGATCCTACTGCTTTCATAATCCAATTTCGCTGTGGATGCACTTCCGCTTCTTCTTCAGTGATTTCTCCACTGTCCAGCAGTACATTCACATAGGAGTGGTCCCTTGTAATTTGGTGTACGCCGTCTTGATTGATCGCATACACCCGACTGTCACCTACATGGGAAATAAGACATGAACGACCTCTTACAAGCGCCACTTCAAGTGTTGTTCCCATTCCTTCTAATTCATCGTTTTCACTTGCATATTCAAAAAGTAGCCGGTTCACATGAAAAATTGCTTCTTTCAACCATTCAGTCCAATTTTCCTCCGTAGTGAACTCTGAACTATCGAGTTCCATGAATTGTTCACCGATTACTTTAACTGCAGTAGAACTTGCAAATCCGCCACCTTGATGACCACCCATGCCATCCGCTATAATCGCAAGGATTATTCCTTCGGGATGCGTATAGACCGCTGCGCTATCTTCATTAATCGTTCGTTTTTTACCGATGTCCGATAGAACTTCGAATTGCAACATATATCCCCCGTTTCCACTTCACATTCTTTTGTTCACTTTTTTCGGAAAGCAGTTACAAAGAAACCATCGCTTCCAAAATGTTGTGGAAGTACTTGTAGTAAATTGCCTTCAAACTGTAATTTTTCATTTCCAGTCAGATGGGGTAACGGAATTGTTTCCATATCTGTGTGACGCTCAAGAAAACTAGACACGACGCCTTGATTTTCTGCATACTCCACGGTACACGTACTGTAAACAATTACTCCTTCTGGTTTGATGAGTTCTTTTGCCGTATCAAGAAGCTCTGATTGAATCTTTACGAGTCCATCAAAATCAGCTGCCGTTTTAACGTATTTTATTTCAGGCTTTCTACGAATTACACCAAGCCCACTACAAGGAGCATCAACAAGAATTCGGTCAAATGACGAGCTTTCGTACAATTTAACCAATTCCCGGCTGTCCCCGCTTTTTGTTGAAATCGATGAAAGTCCGAGCCTTGTCGCATTTGCTTCGATAAGTGCTAATTTATGCTCGTGAAGATCATGTGCAAAAACTTCGCCATCATCGTTCATTTTCTCGGCAATATGAGTCGTTTTACCACCAGGTGCGGCGCACATATCAAGTACTTTCATACCCGGTTTGACATCGAGTGCAACAACTGGCAACATTGAGCTTTCATCCTGAATCGTAACAAGTCCTTTTTTATAAGCAGTCGTTTTTGAAGGGTTTCCGGATCCCGAAATGATACACTCCTCGACAACTTCCCCGTTTCTAATTTGGATACCTTCCGATTCAAGGGATTCAACAACTTCTTTCATTGTTGCTTTAGCCGTGTTTACCCGCATCGTCATATGCGCTGGATTGTTATTTTCATGCGCCATAATTGTCGCTTCTTCTACACCGTACAACTCAATCCATCTTGCAATGAGCCATTCCGGGTGACTTGTTTCAATCGAAATTCGAATCACTTCATCTTCTATTTCTTCAAGCGAGCGGACACCTTTACGCAACACCGAACGAAGGATACCATTTACTGTCGGGGCAATTCGTTTATGGCCACGTCTTTTAGCGATTTCAACTGCTTCATGTACAACTGCGTGTGGAGGAATTTTCGTTAAATAAACGATTTGATAGAGTGACAACCTAAGTAATTCTCGAACCCAACCGTCTAATTTTCCACGTACAAACGGCTCCAAATAATAATCGAGTGTCATTCGCTGTTGAAGCGTTCCATATGTCAGCTCTGTTAAAAGGCCACGGTCCTTCGCTTCAATTCCATACTTTTCAATCGTACGATGGAGTAATAAATTACTGTATGCCTGATTATTATTTATTTCCATTAAGATTGACAGTGCTGCATCGCGTACGTTGCCGTTCCATATTTTCTTTTGCGGTCTCTTCACTCGAACATGTCTCCTTCATTCCACTGTGCACCATTACCTCTAATAAATACTTCGGCAGACAATCGTTTTCTTCCGGCTGGTTGTAAATCTGTTATCGCAAGTCCAATATTATCGCCTGTTTTTACAATAATTCGATCTTTATCAATATGTAAAATTGTACCCGGTGCAGCATTTTCAGTTGTTTGGACTTTTTCGCCCCACCATACTTTCACATTTTCACCTTGAAAAACCGAATAAGCGACTGGCCATGGGTGAAGCCCGCGAATTTTATCGTAGATTGCTTTCCCGCCTTGTGACCAATCAATTTTTTCCTGTTCACGTGATATGTTACGCGCGAAAGTTACTAAAGATTCATCTTGCACGATTCGTTCATTCGTTCCTTCAAGTATAGATGGCAACGTCTTTTCTAGTAGATCCATACCGACTACTGACAACGTTTCAAAAAGATTTCCTGTATTTTCTGTATCTGAAATTGGAACAGTTGCTTGGGAAATAATATCACCCGCATCTAGTTTTTCCACCATATACATAATCGTGACGCCCGTTTCTGTTTCCCCATCAATAATTGCTTGGTGAATCGGCGCTCCCCCGCGGTATTTTGGAAGAAGAGACGCATGGACATTTATACATCCAAGCTTTGGAGCATCCAGCAATTCTTTCGGCAAGATTTGTCCAAATGCAGCTGTAATAATAAGATCTGGTTGAAGCGCAATAATTTCTTCAAGTTCAGATGATCCGATTAACTTTTCTGGTTGAATTATCGGTAAACCAAGCTTCAACGCTTCCACTTTTACAGGTGGTGGCGTAAGTACGCGCTTCCTTCCAACCGGTCTATCTGGTTGTGTCACAACAGCTTTTATGTTGTACCCTTTTTCGTGAAGCATCGCTAAAATTGGGGCAGAAAAATCGGGAGTTCCCATGAAAACAATGGATTTCATAGGTCATCCTCTCCTTCTTCTTGTAACCGTTCCAACTCTTCAAGATCTACGACTCGAATAATTTTCGATTCAAACAAAATACCATTCAAATGATCAATTTCATGAAGGATCGCACGTGCCTCATATCCTTCCGCTTCAAGTTCATAAAGTGCCCCATTTCGTTCTTGTGCTTCGATTTTCACGTAAAATGGACGCTTTACTTCACCGTAAAGTCCCGGGAAACTAAGACAACCTTCAATTTCAATTTCTTCTCCACCAATTGCAGTGACGACGGGGTTAATCATTTCAATAATATCTTGCCCTTCATCAAAATCAACGATTGCTACTTGAATGGGTTCTCCTACTTGAGGTGCCGCTAAGCCTACCCCATCGGCTGCAATCATTGTCTCGTGCATATCGTCAAGTAGCTTCGCCAGTTTCTTATCGAATTTAACTACTTCTTTACATTTCATATCTAATATTGGGGATGGATGCTTCACTATTTCTTTTATTGCCAATTCAATTCCTCTTTTCTTTTCAATAAATGGATGTCGGTTCAACATCAACAGTCATTACAAGACCCGATTTCATCCAATTTGTTTTATATAATTTAATAAGTTGTTGCAACGCTTCAGTTAGTTTCGGTTCTTTTTTGTATTTTAACAGACATTGGTACCGATATCTATTGTTAACACGGCTAATCGCGGCTGCTGTTGGCCCAATTATTACGGTTTCTTGCGACAAGTTTTCTTTTAAATAGCGTGCTCCTTTTTCTGCGAAGTCGGCCACTTTTAACAGATCTTCATGAGAAAACTGAACAAGTGTCACAAAATAGAAGGGAGGATAACCGAATTGTCTTCGTGCAAGCATTTCGTGCTTATAAAACGGTTCGTAATGTTGCTCTTTAGCTAGTTCGATTGCATAGTGATCTGGGGTATAGGTTTGTATGAAAACTTCGCCGGGCAAATCATGCCTACCTGCTCGTCCACTTACTTGTGTCATCAGTTGAAACGTTTTTTCGGCCGCACGAAAATCGGCTAAATGCAATGTTGTATCCGCTGCAAGAACACCTACAAGTGTAATATTGGGGAAATCCAATCCTTTTGCAATCATTTGTGTACCGAGTAATATATCCGCTTTTCCTTCACTAAACTGCCGTAGTAGTCGTTCATGGGACCCTTTTTGCCTTGTCGTATCTACATCCATTCGAAGGACACGTGCTACCGGAAACAATTTCGCAATTTCCTCTTCCACTTTTTGAGTACCTGTTCCGAAAAAACGAATATGTTCACTTGTACATTCTGGACAAGCAAGAGGGACGTTTTCCTCATGACCGCAATAATGACACTTCAGTCGCTCATGTGCACGATGATAAGTAAGCGAGATATCACAGTTCGGACACTCAACAACCGTTCCGCAATCTCTGCATAAAACGAACGCAGAAAAACCACGTTTGTTTAAAAATAAAACAATTTGCTCATTTGCCTCCAAGCGCTTACGAATCGCTTCTGCTAGTGGCACTGAAAACATCGAACGATTTCCCGTTCGAAGCTCTTCACGCATATCCACGATATTCACTTCGGGAAGTTGCTGATTTCTGGCACGCTTCATTAATGTTAAAAGGGTGTACACACCTTTAGAAGCCCTAGCATACGATTCCAAAGACGGAGTCGCACTTCCAAGTATGACCGGACAACCATAATACTCGGCGCGTCTAATAGCCACATCTCTTGCGTGATAGCGTGGTGTATCTTCTTGTTTATACGTCGATTCATGCTCCTCGTCGAGAATGATAATACCAACATTTTCAAACGGAGCAAAAATAGCCGATCTTGCACCAACGACAACTTTCACTTCGCCCCGGTGAATTTTACGCCATTCATCGTACTTCTCACCCGCGGATAATGCACTATGCATCACAGCGACGAGTGGTCCAAAACGAGCTTTAAAGCGGGATGTCATTTGTGGCGTTAAGGAGATTTCCGGTACGAGAACAATTGCATCTTGTCCTTTAGCTAACACTTCTTGAATCGAACGCAAATAGACTTCAGTTTTTCCGCTTCCCGTAACGCCGTGCAGAAGAAATGTTTCTGCTTTGCCGCTCTTTATAGAAGTTGACAGTTGAGCCAATGCCACTTGTTGCTCATCCGTTAACTGTTCTGGAATGGCTACATCCTTCATACCCGGCGCTTCGGGTTCGCGGTACACTTCAACGTATTCTTCAATGGCAGCCCCCCGCTCGATGACTGCTTTTAGAACAGACGGTTGAATATTTGTTAACTCGAAAAGTTGCTTCGCACGCAAAGTTTGTCCTTCATTTTCAATCATCCACTGAATAAGTTCTGTTTGTTTTCTAGCATTTACATGAAGAGATTCCAATATGCGTTGAAGTTCGGATTTTTTTCCAATTCGAATCATTCGTTCTTTCTTTACAGCCGTTTTTTGCCCAACTGTCGTATCTACTGTAATAATGCCTTCCGCTGCATACTTTTTCAATACTCTTAAAAAGTCGAATTCAATTGCCTCTTTCATAGACACACGTTTTCGACCCGCAATAAAACGACTAAAATCTTCACTTTCTATTTGTTCAGGTTCATTGACGACAATAAACTTCTCGTATTTTGCACGCATAGCAGCTGGCAACATCACTTGCAATGCATCTATTTCGTAAGACAACGTTTGCACGGCAAGCCACTTCGACAGTTCCAATAACTCTTTTGAAAGGACCGGCTCAAGATCGATTAGTTCATCGATTTCTTTTAATTTATCAATTTCCAGTTCACTTTCATTTTTCAAACGAGTGACATATCCTAGTACGTTTCTTCGACCGAATGGTACTTTTACCCGGACACCCGGTTCTATTATCGATTCTATCACTTGCGGAACAATGTAATCGAACGGCCGATCAATTGGATAAGCCGCCACGTCAACAATAACTTCAGCGATCATGAATGACCCCAAAGCCTTCCTCTTTAATGATATTTTCTAATAAAAGATGTGCTAATTCTTTTTTAGACATTGCTGGATATGGCGTGTTTGTACCGCTTTTCGATAGTAATGTGACAACATTCGTTTCGCTACCAAATCCACCATCTGGATCGGTTACATCATTAACGACGATGAAGTCCAAGTTTTTCCCTATCAGTTTAGTCATTCCGTTTTTCAATACATTCTCAGTTTCCGCCGCGAAGCCTACAAGAAGTTGCTTTTCTTTTCTTTCACCAAGCGTTTTTAAAATGTCCGTTGTGCGTTCAAGTTCAATAACAGCAAGGTCCTCACCTTTTTTAATTTTCTGGGGATGGATTTCCGCTGGACGATAGTCCGCTACTGCCGCTGATTTAATAACAATTGAAGCATCCTCGTAATTTTCGCATACCGCATTAAACATTTCAGCCGCACTTTCTACATCGATAACCGTTACTCCGGCAGGTTTCGGAAGACTAACAGGACCGGATATTAACGTCGTGTCAGCGCCGAGTGTTACGGCGGCTTCTGCCATTGCATAGCCCATTTTTCCACTCGAGAAATTTGACACATACCGTACTGGGTCAATACGTTCCCTCGTTGGTCCAGCTGTAATAACAACCTTTTTTCCAGTAAGTGGTAAGTTTTTCGGTTCGAACCGCTCGCTTATAAGCTCAACAACTTTTTCTGGTTCTTCAAGACGACCTTTGCCTACATAGCCACATGCCAAAAAGCCTTCAGATGGTTCGATAAATCGGTAACCGTCTTCAGCCAGCCTTGAAATATTACGAATCACGGCCTTGTTTCCATACATATTGACATTCATAGCAGGTGCAAACCAAACTTCCGCTGTCGTTGCAAGGAGGACAGTTGACACCATATCATCGGATATCCCGTTCGCTACTTTTCCTATTACATTTGCCGTAGCTGGTGCAACAACGACAAGATCTGCCCAATCGGCTAAGTCAATATGTGCAATAACAGAGGAATCTTTTTCGTCAAACGTATCGAAGAATACATCATTGCGTGACATTGCTTGAAAAGTTAACGGTGTGACGAACTCCATCGCTGATTTAGTCATGACAACTTTCACATCCGCGCCGGCTTGTGCCAACTTGCTGACGAGCGCGACTGATTTGTATACTGCAATTCCACCCGTTACACAAATAAGAATTTTTTTATTTACTAACACTGCCCTCTTCCTTTCTAAAATGACAAACTCCCAAAGAAAAATCGATTCTAAGGGAGTTGCACATATTTTTTAAATTTCGTCTTCGTAAATAATCGATTGGTCTTGTGTTCTTTTCGTTAAAACGCCTGCAGCGACTTCTTCAAGTGCCCTACCTACGTTCTTTTTCGATTTGTATGTTGGAAGCAGTTCATTATGAAGCTCCTGTATTTCTCGGGCACGTTTTGAAGCAATCGTAACGAGCGTGTATTTCGAATCAATCTTTTCTTTCAATGAGTCCACGGATGGATGTAACATTTATTTTTCCCCCTCTAACATATGTAAGTAAATTTTCTCGACGCGTTCTCTACGACAATGTTCGGCAATAACGATTGAATTGATTTTATCGCAAGCATTTTTAACTTCGTCATTTTCAACAACATAATCGTATAAATTCATCATTTCAAGCTCTTCTCGTGCTTTTATAATACGTGAAGCGATTACTTCTGACGGTTCAGTTCCTCTTCCGACGAGCCTGTCTTTAAGTGCGGACAAACTTGGGGGTGCAAGGAAGATAAAAAGACCATCTGGAACTTTTTCACGCACTTGCGCTGCACCGACAACTTCAATTTCAAGAAACACATCTCTTCCAGCATCGAGTGTTTCATTGACATAGTCAAGCGGTGTTCCATAATAATTACCGACGTATTCCGCGTATTCAAGAAGTTTTCCTTCTTCAATTAGCTTTTCAAATTCATCCCTCGATTTGAAAAAATAGTCTACTCCGTCTACTTCGCCGTCACGTGCGCTTCTGGTCGTCATTGAAATAGAGTATTCATAGTTCGTATCAGGCTGTGTGAAAAGTTCTTTTCGTACCGTTCCTTTACCTACACCGGATGGGCCAGATAGAACGATTAACAGTCCCCGTTTTTTATGCATGCAATCCCTCTTCTTATCTAGTCTAATTTACAGTCAATTCTGGTATTACCCTAAGGAGCACCAATTTTTAAAATCAAAACAACTTGTTCATATTATAGCATATCTAGCACCCAGAGTGCTAAAATGGTACTAAACGAATTGAAAGAGGAATCAGTATGGCATTTGACGGTTTATTTACAACGGCAATGGTTCAAGAACTGCAAGTCCTCCAAAATGGACGCATTTCACGTATTCATCAGCCGAATGCACAAGAGCTCGTGTTTCTTATTCGAGCGGGCGGACAAAATCACAAACTTCTTATTTCAATCCATCCATCTTATTCAAGGATTCAACTGACTGACGAATCGCTTACAAATCCTGCCGAACCCCCACTGTTCTGTATGGTATTGCGAAAACAACTTGAAGGTGGCACAATTACATCCATTAATCAGTACGGTTCCGACCGGATTATTACAATTGATGTACGAGCAAAAAATGAAATCGGGGATGATATGGAGCGTAGAATCCATGTCGAAATAATGGGTCGTCATAGTAACTTCATTTTGGTCGATCCGACGCGCAACCTAATTATCGACGCCCAGAAGCATCTCCCTCCTTCTGTAAACAGTTACCGAACAATTTTACCGGGACAAACGTACATACCCGCTCCCCCTCAAGAAAAGTTAGATCCTTTTTTAGTTGACTCTGCACAATTTACAGCGTTACTTCAAGGGGTTGAAAGCGGACGCGACTTCGTTAAAATACTTTCGGGCTTTTCTCCGATAAATGGTGAGGAGTTGCTATTTCGGCTAAACAACAATCAACAACAAGAGCCATATGAAGTGTACAAAACATTCTTATCCGCATTTCAAGGAATAGACAATCATCCAAACATTTCCGAAATCAACGCAAAAACAGTATTTTCTGCAGCCGCATTAACGCATGCCGACAAACAACTAGCGGAGTTTAGTACGTTGAGTAATCTTTTGGATAAAGTGTATTTTGAACGTGCCGAAAGAGAACGAGTCAAATCTCAAGCGTTTGATTTGGAGCGATGGCTCGACAATGAAATTGCCAAATTGAACTTGAAAATAAAAAAACTTATAAAAGAAAAATCGAATGCTGGAAAACTCGATACGTTTCAATTATACGGCGAGCTTTTAACAGCAAATAGTTACCAGATTGAAAAAGGACAAACAGAGGCGATCGTAAATAACTATTACGAAGAAGGAACAACTGAAACAATCCCTCTTGACCCTCGAAAAAATGCAATTGAAAATGCACAGCGATTTTATTCAAGATATTCGAAAGCGAAAACGGCTTTAATAATGATTGCGCAGCAACTTAAAATAGCAGATGAAGATATCGAATACTTTGAAATGATCAAGCAACAAGTAATTCAAGCTGCACCGGAAGACATCGAAGAAATTCGCGAGGAACTTGCAGAACTCGGCTTGATGAAAGCAAGAAGGGGCAAGAAAAAGAAAAGACCTAAAAAACCTGCTCCAGAGCAGTATGTCTCATCTTCGGGCATAAAAATCTCTGTAGGAAAAAATAATAAACAAAATGACTATTTAACGTTTAAAGTAGCCGCAAGGAACGATATTTGGCTCCATACGAAAGACATCCCGGGTTCGCATGTCGTCATTCATGACGGAGAAGCAGATGAAGAAACAATCCAAGAAGCTGCAATGCTCTCTGCTTATTTTAGTAAAGCACGAGGTTCATCATCCGTTCCGGTCGACTATACGGAAGTGAAACATGTTAAGAAGCCGAATGGCTCCAAACCTGGATTTGTTATCTATTTCGAACAAAAAACGCTATTCGTCACACCAGATGAAGATCTCGTCAGGAAATTACGGAAATAAAATATGCGATTCCATTTGTCTAATCGACTTATGGAATCGCATTATTTGTATATGTTGAAACAGGGATTTCCGCTAAAAAAATCGTTGAACCGGCTCCCTTTTCGCGGGCATTGCCCCAGCCTCCTCGCTACGCTTGCGGGGTCTTCGGCTAATGCTATTCCCGCTGGAGTGTCGCCTTATTCAACGATTTTCGGGTGTGCTAAAATAAGGTCTTCCTAATTTAAACACCCCTCTAGCGAAGGCGGCCGCCAGGGTAACCGGAGCAATAAGACAGAAGTGGGAGGAAGTTCACTCTCTCCTTGTTGTTAGTCAAATTCTTTAGTTCAACATATATAGGTTGAACTAAAGAATGTGACACCTAGTTGATTGTAGTGGAGAGCGGCGACTCCAGCGGGAAAGCAAGAGATCCGAGACCCTGGACGGAGCGTAGCGAAGGAAGCGGCTCGGTCCTTGCCCGCGGAAAGCGTCCGCTCGCAACGGAAATCAACGGCTCCGTAAAGTGATCATCATTAGACTTTTTCAGGTTAGAATCTTTAGTTCAGAATATATAGGTATATATATTTATTTAGTCAAAAGACCCGCCTTGAGTTTTCCGTGCCAATCAAGTAAATCGATGATTGCTTTTTCTTCAATTGATCCGCTATCTTTTGCTGCTTCAGCAAGTGCACCGAAATCTGTCAAGCTGTTATACGTTAACCCTTCAGCTGCAAATGTTTCATCGGCTTTTTTAAGCTCATATGTAAATATCGAAACAACACCAGTTACTTCAATACCTTCGGAACGAAGAGCTTTCGCTGCATTTAAACTACTTCCTCCTGTTGAAATCAAATCTTCGATAATAATCGCTTTATCACCTTTAGCTATTTTACCTTCAATTTGACGACTTCGTCCGTGACCTTTTGCAGTTGAACGGATGTACACCATCGGCAATCCTAAAATATCCGCAACCCATGCAGCATGTGGAATGCCAGCTGTTGCAGTTCCCGCTACGACTGTCGTATCCGAATAATTTTCACGGATTAATTGTGCAAGTCCTCCTGCAATTGTTTTACGTCCAATTGGATCTGCCATTACGAGCCGGTTATCACAGTAAATCGGTGATTCGATTCCCGATGCCCAAATGAATGGATCATTTGGATTGAGCTCAACCGCGCCTACATTTAATAAAATTTGTGCAATTTCTTTTTTCCCCATCGTCATTTCGCCCCTTTCCATTGTGCATTGATAATGTTATAAGCGGCCAGTGGATCATTCGCACCCGTAATCGCTCGTCCTACGACGATATGTGTAGAACCCGCAAGTCGTGCCTCTTCCGGTGTTGCAATTCGTTTTTGGTCATGCGCACCGCCATCAGCGAGTCGAATGCCTGGTGTTACTTTGAAAAATTCTTTGCCGCAAACATCAGTAAGTACTGCCGCTTCGTGAACAGAACAAACAACACCATCGAGCCCGGCCTCTTTTGAAAGTTGTCCGTAATGAAGGACAGACTGTTGTAGTGACACTTCAATCAACTGCTCTTTTCGAACTTGTTGTTCATCCGTTGATGTAAGCTGTGTCACAGCGATGAGTGAAGGCCGGTTTTTACCCATAGGGGTTCCTTTATCAAGCCCTTCAAGTGCTGCCTCCATCATCGTTTTTCCACCTGCCGCATGGACGTTTACAAGATTTGCACCCATTCCAGCAAGAACTTCCATCGATGATTTCACTGTGTTCGGAATATCATGCAATTTCAAGTCGAGAAACACATCATATCCTTGGTCTTTTAACCGAGCAACAATAGAAGGACCCTCTTTATAATAAAGTTGCATACCTACTTTCACGTTTAGACCACCATCAAATGAGTGAAGAAAATCGAATGTTTTTTCCGCCGAATCAAAATCGAGCGCAATGATTGGTGACGTATTCACAGGCGATGGCTCCTTCCTATTAGTTCGGATATTTGATTAATACCTAATTCGTCCAATTTAGCCGGTAATTCTTTAATGATTTCTGGACAAATAAACGGATTTACAAAGTTCGCTGTTCCAATTGCAACCGCGCTCGCACCTGCCGATAAAAAATCGATTACGTCAATTGTATCTTTAATACCACCCATTCCAATAATCGGAATGTTGACGGCTTGACTTACTTCGTACACCATTTTAAGTGCGACAGGTTTAATAGCTGGACCAGATAATCCACCTGTAATATTCGCGATGATCGGTTTCCCTGTTTTTTCATCTAAACGCATTCCAAGAAGCGTATTAATCATCGTGATACCATCTGCTCCGCCTTCTTCAACTGCTTTTGCAATTGCGGATATATCCGTTACGTTTGGCGAAAGTTTAACGTACACTGGCACTTTCGATACCGCCTTCACAGCCGCAGTCAGTTCTCTTGCAACTTTAGGATCTGTACCAAATGTAATTCCACCTTCTTTAACGTTTGGACATGAAATATTGAGCTCCAATGCCGTCACGTTAGGAGCTGTAGAAATCACTTTGGCAACTTCTACATAATCCGCCGTTTCTGTACCAGCAACGTTTGCAATAATTGGCACATCGAATTTTTCCAACCATGGAAGTTCATTTGCCATTACACCTTGAAGTCCTGGATTTTGAAGTCCAATTGCATTCAGCATGCCCGATGACGTTTCTGCAACACGTGGCGTTGGATTACCTAGTCTTGTTTCAAGTGTTGTCGCTTTAATCATAATCGCTCCGAGAAGTGACAAGTCATACAGATTGCCATATTCCTGGCCAAAGCCAAAACAACCGGATGCTGGCATAATTGGATTTTTCAATTGAAGTCCTGGTAAATCTACTGATAATCTATTCATATTGACACCATCCCCGCAGGAAAGACTGGACCATCTGAGCATACTTTTATGTATGCTTTATCGTTTCCTTCTGTTGTTTGACAAACACAAGCGAAACATGCACCAATTCCGCATCCCATACGTTGTTCGAAAGACAGAAAGCCTTTCTTCCCTGTGTACATATTTTGAACCGCTTCAAGCATTGGCATCGGGCCACAGCTATAGTATGTTGAAAAATCATTACCTAGATTCTCCATGACTGTCGTTACAAATCCCGCAGCTCCTTTTGTTCCGTCAACAGTCACAATATGCGTTTCGCCGAGAGTAGAAAACTCTTCTTCGTAAAAAACGACATTGTCTGACTGAAAACCTAGTACATGAATACATCTCACGCCTTTTGCAGTTAATTGCTTAGACAATTCATAAAGAGGAGGCACACCGATGCCCCCTCCAACAAGGACAGCTGTTTCACCCGGTGCTGTTTCTGCAACTGGAAACCCGTTGCCTAGTGGACCTAGGACATCGACTTCGTCACCTTCGCGCTTTTTTGAAAGTTCATTCGTTCCTTGACCTTCCGCGCGATATAAAATTGTCATTTCATTTTCTACTTTGTTGATTGATGCGATGGATATTGGGCGTCTTAACAGTAATTCATAGGAGTCGCTCACTCGAATGTGGACAAACTGCCCCGGAGAGGAAATCTCTCCGACCAGTTTACCTGACAACTTCATTTCGAATATGTTGTGCGCAACTTGTTTTTGAGACGTAACTGTCATTCGATCTTGGATAATCATATAATTACCTCCTGCTTGGACATGGCCTCCGTTTGAAACTTCATCGATTCAATGACGCTAAGCATAGCCACGGCCGTATCTAAAGAAGTAAAACATGGTACCCCATTTTCAACCGATTCACGACGAATTCTAAATCCGTCACGTGCTGGTTGTTTACCAACCGTCAATGTGTTGATAATGAATTGTGCTTCTCCTTTTTGAATAACGTCAAGAAGTGTAGGACCGTCGGAACCAATTTTACCGACCGTTTTAACGCGGATTCCTGCATCTTCTAAAACATTGGCTGTTCCTTCTGTTGCCATAATATGATAACCGATATTTATGAAGCGCTTCGCAATTCCAATCATTTCTTCTTTATCTTTATCAGATACGGTCATAAGTACTGTTCCGTATTCTTTGATTTCCATTCCTGCCGCTACAAGCCCTTTGTAAAGTGCTTTTTCAAGCGTAACGTCTTTCCCCATAACTTCTCCTGTTGATTTCATTTCAGGTCCGAGTGTAATATCTACACGGCGCAACTTAGCGAAGGAAAACACAGGTACTTTCACGTAGACACCCGTTGGTGGTTGTGCAAGTCCACCTTTATATCCTTGGTCTATAAGCGATTGGCCAAGGATTGCTTTCGTTGCAATGTTTGCCATTGGAATATTTGTAATTTTACTTAAGAATGGCACCGTCCGGCTCGATCTTGGGTTGACTTCAATGACGTACACTTCATCTTCCGAAATAACATATTGAATATTAAGTAGACCGATAATATTAAGTCCGCGCGCCAGTCGAGTTGTGTAATCCGTAATTGTTTTTATATGTTCTTGTGATAAGTTTTGTGGTGGGAATACGGCAATCGAGTCACCTGAGTGAACACCGGCGCGTTCTATATGCTCCATAATCCCTGGAATTAGTACGTTTTCACCATCACTAATTGCATCCACTTCAATTTCCGTACCTGTCAAATACCTATCTACAAGTACCGGTTGTTCTGGACTTGCTTCAACCGCATGCTCCATGTAATAGACAAGTTCTTCTTCTTTATAGACGATTTCCATTGCACGTCCACCAAGTACATAAGAAGGCCTTACTAACACTGGGTAGCCGATTTCATTTGCAATCGTAACAGCTTCTGGGACCGTTACTGCTGTCATTCCGAGTGGTTGTGGAATGTCGATTTCACGCAGTGCACGTTCGAACTTATTACGGTTTTCTGCACGGTCCGTGTCTTCAAGAGTCGTTCCTAAGATTTTTACGCCGCGTGCTTCAAGACCCGCCGCAAGATTAATAGCTGTTTGACCACCGAATTGAACAACAACACCTTCAGGTTGCTCAAGATCGACGATATGCATAACATCTTCAAGTGTTAGCGGTTCAAAGTAAAGTTTATCGGAAATGGAGAAGTCAGTCGAAACGGTTTCCGGGTTATTATTGATAATGATTGCTTCATAACCGGATTGTTGAATAGCCCAAACAGAGTGCACGGTTGCGTAGTCAAATTCCACTCCTTGACCGATTCGAATTGGTCCCGAACCTAAAACGATAATGCTTTTTTTGTCTGTCTTAATCGATTCGTTTTCCTCTTCATATGTTCCGTAAAAGTATGGTGTATCTGATTCGTATTCACCGGCACATGTATCTACTTTTTTATAAACAGGAACCATGCCGCGCTCTTTACGCCAATCGTAAATTGTTTTCTCGTCTGTTTTCCATAGCTCTGCAACTGTTACGTCAGAGAAACCTAGACGTTTTGCTGTATATAATGTTGAAGCATCATACGGACTTGCTTCTAGCACTTTTTCATATTGAACAATCTTTTCAAGTTTTCTAAGGAAAAAGACGTCGATCATACTCCACTCATGAAGTGTTTCAACTGTCACGCCTCTACGCAATGCTTCACCTATGAAGAATAGTCTTTCATCGCCAGCACGGCGGATACGTTTTTCAATCCATTCGTCTGTCATTGTATCGCCATTTTTCAATGACAAATTAAATTGACCTGTTTCAAGTGAGCGAACTGCTTTTAAAATTGACTCCTCGAATGTCCGTCCAATCGCCATTACTTCGCCCGTTGCTTTCATTTGCGTACCAAGATTTCGTTTTGCTGATTCAAATTTATCGAATGGCCAGCGTGGGATTTTCGTAACGATGTAGTCTAGTGCCGGTTCGAAACATGCATATGTCGTACCTGTAACTGGATTCATCATTTCGTCCAATGTTAGCCCTACCGCGATTTTCGCTGCAATTTTTGCAATTGGATATCCAGTTGCTTTCGATGCAAGTGCCGAAGATCTACTTACCCGTGGGTTCACTTCAATAATGTAGTAGTTAAATGAATTCGGGTCGAGTGCAAGTTGTACGTTACATCCACCTTCAATTTTCAATTCGCGAATAATTTTCAATGACACATTTCTCAGCATTTGATATTCACGGTCCGTCAGCGTCTGGCTTGGTGCAGCAACGATGGAATCCCCTGTATGAATACCGACCGCGTCAACGTTTTCCATATTACAAACAACGATTGCATTATCCGCCGAGTCACGCATCACTTCATATTCAATTTCTTTGAAACCAGCAATTGATTTTTCAAGAAGACATTGTGTCACTGGGCTATATTTCAAACCGCTTGCAACTGTTTCTTCTAGTTCTTTATCGTTTTCACAAATCCCGCCACCTGTTCCACCTAGCGTAAATGCCGGACGAACAATAACCGGGTAGCCAATTCTTTCAACGAATGCATAAGCTTCCTCAAGATTATGGATAATATCACTTTCTGGAACTGGTTCGCCAAGTTCGTTCATAAGTGTTCGGAATAAGTCCCGATCTTCTGCTTTATGGATTGCATCTAATTTTGTACCTAAAATTTCAATGTTTAGTTCGTCCAAAATACCTGATTCATGAAGCTCAATTGCCATATTCAAGCCTGTTTGTCCACCAAGTGTAGCAAGAAGTGCATCTGGACGTTCTTTACGGATAATACCGCTCACGAATTCTAGTGTAATTGGTTCAATATATACTTTGTCAGCAATTTCTGTATCCGTCATAATTGTTGCAGGGTTTGAGTTAATTAAAATAACTCGGTACCCCTCTTCTTTCAATGACAGACATGCTTGTGTTCCTGCATAGTCGAATTCCGCTGCTTGTCCGATAACAATTGGTCCCGAACCGATAACTAAAATGGTTTCAATATCTTCGCGTTTAGGCATTTAACTGCTCCTTCCGGTTGTTGGTTTTCATTAAGTCTGTAAATCTATCAAAAAGATGATTGGCATCTTCAGGTCCAGGTGAAGCTTCTGGATGAAACTGAACGGAAAATGCATTATATTCCGTATTTTTTAAGCCTTCGATGGATCCATCATTTAATGCCTTATGAGTAATTTCAAGATTGGTTCCACTTAAAGATGCTTCCTCAACCGCATAACCGTGGTTTTGTACAGTCAATTCCGTACGACCGGATAACAAATCTTTCACAGGGTGATTTCCCCCGCGATGACCATTTTTCAACTTTACTGTCTTTGCTCCGCAAGCAAGAGCCAGTAATTGGTGTCCAAGTCCTATACCAAATATAGGCGCTTTTCCTAGCAATTCCTTAATTATATCGATTGTCACTTGAACGTCTTCCGGATTTCCGGGACCGTTCGAAAGGACAATGCCATCCGGGAACAAGGAAAGGATGACATTTGAAGGCGTATTAAATGGCACAACAATTACATCGCAATCTCTTTTGTTTAACTCTCTTAAAATTCCGTGTTTCATGCCACAATCAATCAAGACAACCCGTTCTCCACGACCTGGACTTGGATATGCTTTTTTTGTAGAGACACGAGTTACAAGGTTTGTCGGTAACTTGTAAGCTTTTACGTCCTCTAACTTATCTTCTACAGACACGGTATCTCCAGCCGCGGTTAGCATTCCTTTAAGGGCTCCTTTTTCACGTAGAATACGCGTCAACTTTCGCGTATCAATTCCTTGAATACCAGGGACCCCTTTCATCATAAGGACGTCGCCTAAACTCATGCCACTACGAAAATTTGAAGGTTCGTCTTCCAACTCACGTACAACAACGCCGTTTACAGCTGTTTCAATCGATTCAAAGTCATCGCGGTTCACACCGTAATTCCCAATTAGTGGATAAGTCATTACAATAATTTGCCCACAACCTGATGGATTCGAAATGGTTTCTTGGTACCCTGTCATACCCGTCGTGAAAACTGTTTCACCGATTGAAGCGTTGTCCGAACCAAATGCAGTACCTTCGAAAATCGTTCCGTCTTCCAATATGAGCATTCTTTTTTTCATCATTTTCCATCCTCCCAAACAACTTTTCCACCATATATCGTCGTTACCGGCCAACCTGAACATTCCCAACCGTCAAATGGCGTATTTTTTCCTTCTGAAACAAATGTCGTGCGATCTATTTTTTGTTCTTTGTTTAAGTCAATCAATACAAGATCCGCCGGAGCACCTTTTTCAATTTTTCCATAAGGCAAACCGAAGACATCTGCGGGTTTTATCGTCATCCAGTCAATCAGTTGTTGCATTGTCCATATCCCTTCTTTTACGAAGTTTGTATATAAAAGTGGAAATGCCGTTTCAAGACCCGTTATACCAAAAGGTGCTGTTTTCATACCGACAGCTTTTTCATCCGCTGTGTGTGGTGCATGATCCGTTGCGATGAAGTCGAGCGTACCGTCAAGCAATCCTTCACGCAATGCGTCTAAATCTTCTTGTCCACGAAGTGGCGGATTCATTTTCCAGTCTGCGTTGTCCCCTGGAATATCATTTTCCGATAAAAGTAGGTGATGTGGGCTTACTTCTCCCGTTACGTGGACACCCGCTTTTTTCGCGTCACGAATCACTCGTACCGACTCTTTTGTACTTACGTGGCAGACATGGTAATGTGCACCCGCCGCTTCAGCCAATAAAATATCTCGTGCGATATGTACAGATTCCGCAATCGAAGGAATTCCTAGTAAACCAAGTTCTTTATTTCTTTTTCCTTCATGCAACGCGCCGCCGTAAATAAGTGTGTTGTCTTCACAATGCGCAACAATTGCCATACCGATTTTGGCTGCATCTTGCATCGCTTCATACATCATTCCCGCTTCTTGTACGCCGACACCGTCGTCAGTAAACGCGAACGCACCATGTTCTTTTAACTCCGCAAGATTCGTTCTTTCCTTGCCCGCCTCACGAATTGTAATAGACGCATACGGAAGTACACGAATAAGTGCATTTTCTTTAATAAGGTTATTAACAAGCGTTAAGTTTTCTTTCGTGTCCGGTACAGGCCTCGTATTTGGCATCGGACAAATCGTTGTATATCCACCTTTTGCTGCCGCAAGTGTACCGCTTTTAATCGTTTCTTTATGTTCTCCACCTGGTTCACGTAAATGAACATGAACGTCTATGAAACCTGGCGATAGGAATAACCCTTCACCACGAATCACTTCGGCGTTTGACACGTCCAAATTGGTGCCTACCTCACTAATGGTATCCTCCGTAATTCGAACATCCCCTACGATTATTTCACCTTCATTGTTTAACATTTGTACACCTTGAATAAGTTTCCCCATATTATTTCCTCCCCTTCAGTATTTTTTCTAGTACTGCCATCCTAACATAAACTCCATTTTTTATCTGCATAAAAATTCTAGACCTTGCATGCTCTATAAGTTCACTTGCAATTTCCACTCCCCTATTAAAAGGAGCCGGGTGCATAATGATTGCACGTTCTTTCATTCTTAAGACACGTTCTGTTGTTAAACCATATTGTTCGTGGTAACTTTCCTTCGTGAATAATTCTTCACCGCCATGCCTTTCATGTTGAATGCGTAGAAGCATAACAACATCGCTACTTTCCAGCACCTCATCCCAATCATTTACCGATTTGAATTCATCGGCCCATTCATCGGGGCAAAGGAAAGTTACGTTCGCACCGAGTTTTGTAAGTGCTTGCGCATTCGAACGTGCCACTCGGCTATGTCCAATATCACCTACAATTAAAACATTTAAGCCTTCAAATGAACCGAACTCTTCCCTAATTGTAAATAGATCTAAAAGTGATTGTGTAGGGTGTTGACCAGATCCATCACCGCCGTTAATGATTGACAAACTTGTCCGACCGATTAGTTCTTCATAATAACCATCTTCGGGATGTCTGATGACGAGGGCATCGACTCCAATTGCTTCTAGCGTTTTCACTGTGTCGTATAATGTTTCACCTTTTAACGTACTTGAAAATGCGGCTTCGAATGGTAGTACGTCTAACCCAAGTTTTCGTTCGGCCATTTCAAAGCTCATTTTCGTTCGTGTACTCGGTTCAAAGAACAAATTGCTGACCGTATATTTCCCAGGCAATTCATGCGTTCCATTTTTTTTAAACATTTCTGCCCTGTCAAGAAATTCAATGATTTCTTTTTCTGTAAGTTCCTTCATCGACACAAAATGATCCATTCGAATTCCCCTTTCCGCTACAAAAAGAACCTTCCCATTTTATGGAAAGGTCCGTAACTTATGACAACTTACACGCAACCGAAGTTGCCGGTTGAATGTTTGTCAAACGAACCTTTTCTTATCTCACTGGACAATTTTAAAAGGTTTCCTATTCAGTTTCGTCCGTTAGTAAATCATCCGTTTTTCCAGGCAACACTAGATTGAGTAAAACGCCAACAATTGCGGCAAGCGCCATTCCTTCGATTTCGAATGTTTCACTGAACTTAATCGTTGCGCCACCAATTCCGATGACTAGGATGACAGAAGCTATGACAAGATTGCGTTGATTTCCAAAATCGATTTTATGATCGACGAGCATACGAAGCCCCGACGATGCGATAATTCCAAACAATAGAATTGAAATTCCACCTAAGACAGCGGTTGGAATGGTTGCAATAACCGCCATTACTTTACCTAAGAATGAGAAGATAATAGCAAAGATTGCGGCTCCGATAATTACGTACACGCTGTAGACGCGCGTCAGTGCAAGGACACCGATATTTTCACCGTAAGTTGTCTTTGGTGGCCCACCGATAAAACCACTAATTAGTGTTCCTATTCCATCTCCAAGCAAGGAGCGATTCAAGCCCGGACTTTTTATGTAATCTTTTCCAACAATACGTCCAAGAACAAGTTGGTGCCCTATATGCTCTGAAATCGTTACGATCGCTATTGGTACCATTACCATGAGTAGCGTAGGCGTAACTACAAATTCATAGTCGATACCTGGTATGAGCATTTCAGGAACTTCGAATACCTTTGCTTCAATTACTTTCGTGAAATCTAGAATTCCGATGAAAGCCGAGTAAATATAGCCAACAATAATTCCAATAAGAATCGGCATTAGGCTGATGATTCCTTTAAAGAACATCAAGCAAATAATCGCCGCTGCAAGCGTAACAATAGCTGCTGAGAAGTGAAGAAGATTGTACACATTTTCACCGTCTACTTGAATCGTACTTGCCATACTAACAGCAGTTGGTGCAAGTGCAAGCCCGATAACGACAATGACTGGCGCTACAACAATTGGCGGTAAAACTTTCATAATCCATCCGGAACCTGTCTTCCAAATTAGCAACGAGACGATGCCGTAAACAAGGGCCACGAACATACTTCCAATCATTGCACTTCCAATTCCACCACTTACTGTTGCTACTTGGATGGGGATTATAAAGGCGAATGATGAACCCAAGTATGCCGGAACTTGGAATCGAGTGACGATGATAAATATAATTGTTGCAATTCCGCTTGTAAGTAACGCAATCGCGGGGCTTAACCCAACGAGTTGTGGGACTAAAATAGTTGCACCAAACATCGCAAACATATGCTGTAAACTTAAAGTTAACCAATGGCCTAGTTTGGGTTTCTCGTGTACATCTAAGACTTTTTCAGATTCGGACATTTTTTATTCCCTCCGTGATATAACGACTAAATTACTTCGAATGAATTGAAACACTATCTTTGCCGTCTGTTTCTTCCACACTGACAATGACTTGTTCATCACTTGACGTAGGGATATTTTTTCCGACGTAGTCCGGTCTTATCGGCAGTTCCCGATGCCCTCTGTCAACAAGTACAGCTAACTGCACGGTTGCCGGTCTCCCAAGATCCATCACTGCGTCCATCGCAGCACGGACTGTTCTGCCCGTATAAAGGACATCGTCGACCAGGATGACATTTTTGTCCGTTACATTATGATTGATATCTACCTGTTGGACAAGTGGTTCGTTACTGCCATGTTTCAGCATAAGATCGTCCCTGTATAATGTGATATCCAGTTCACCCGAAAGGATTGGTTTCCCTTCGAATTTTTCAATTTTTTCAGCGAGTCTTGTTGCAAGATATGCACCTCTCGTTTTAATACCAACGAGGATACAATCGTCAATTCCTTTATTTCGTTCGATAATTTCATGTGCAATTCGTGTAAGTGCTCGATTGACTGCTTGCTCATCTAATATATTTGCTTTTTCAGTCATACTTTTACTCCCCTTTCTCAAAACAAAAACCTCCCTGCCTAAGGTGGCGGGAGGTGTACGTGCAGAAAAAATTGTACAGTAAAATTGCGCGCAGCAATCCACAGTACTTCCATGCAACCTTCCCAGCCTCTCTGGACTGATTTTAAAGGTGTCGCTATTCATTTGCTTTGTTTAGTATACGATTTACTCTTCTATTTTGTCAACATTATTTCGAACCTTTTCGACTAACTCCATAAAGTCTTCTGGTGGTGGAGTTGTAAACTCCATATACTCGCCAGTTTCGGGATGATTAAATCCAAGTGTACCCGCATGTAAAAGTTGGCCTCCGAAATTGAGTGTCTTTTTCGGGCCGTATTTCGGATCACCCGCAAGTGGAAATTCGATATACTTCATATGGACACGAATTTGATGCGTCCTTCCCGTTTCAAGTTTACATTCAACAAGCGTAAATTTGCCAAATCGTTCAATTACTTTAAAATGAGTGACTGCATCTTTTCCACGATCCGTAACGGTCATATTTTGTCTTTCACGTTGATCACGACCAATTGGCGCATCGATTGTTCCATGATCATGTGGAATATGACCGTGAACAAGTGCTGTATACACACGTGTAACTGTTTTTTCAACAAGTTGGTTGACAAGTGATACATGGGCCTTATCATTTTTGGCAACCATAAGCAGGCCAGACGTATCCTTATCAATGCGGTGAACAATACCGGGACGAAGCACGCCATTAATACCCGAAAGGTCTGTGCAATGGTACATAAGACCGTTGACGACAGTTCCATTCGGATGGCCAGGTGCTGGATGCACAACCATACCACGTGGTTTGTTAACGACTAGGACATCTTCGTCTTCGTAAACAATATCCAGATTAAGATCTTCCGCAATCACATCAAGCAATTCCGGTTCTGGCTCTGCTACCGTTAATACGTCGCCTTGCTTCATCTTGTAACTTGCCTTTACATTTTCCCCGTTAATCAGAACAAATCCATCTTTCATCCATTGTTGAATTTGACTCCTTGACCAATCCGGACGGGTTGTTGTTAATGCTTTATCAATTCGACTACCTTCAAGTTCTTCTGTAATTTCAATAACGATTTTTTCCATTAAGACACCTTTTTCTTATTCTTTTTTTCATCTATAATCACATGAATAATTATTAAAACGACACCGACTGTTAACGCCGCATCTGCAATATTAAATATCGGAAAATCATACTTTATGATAGGAATAAACACATCGACAAAATCGACGACTTCTTTGCGCCATACACGATCGATGAAGTTCCCAATTGCTCCACCAAGGAGCATCATCAGACTAACTGCAAAAAGGGGTTGTCCTTTTGCTTCTTTATGAAAGTAATACAAAATCCCTGCTGACACAATAACGGTGACAATATAAAACAGCCACATTTGTCCTTCAAGCATTCCCCAAGCGGCTCCCTTATTTCGATGCGAAAAAAATCCTAAATACGGATCCATTATCGATATCCTTTCGCCCAGGTCCATTTTGTTAACAACAATCCATTTTGTTAGTTGGTCTAGTAGGACTACTAGTGCTGCCAACCCGTAATATATAAACATTTTCGAATTCCCCCGTCCAACAGATTCGATATCATTTTACCATATTGAGCGGTAATAAACCGAACTTTCCTGCAAATAAATAGGGAAGCAATTGTGACGGTCTGAAATTTAGACCGCCACATCTGCCCCCCCCTTAAATAGGTTATTCAGTCAAGCTGTAATGATTTTTTACAACTTCGGCACATCTTGCACAAATTTCTGGATGTGTTTCGTCTGTACCAACTGTCTCGGAAATTGTCCAGCAACGCTCACACTTCTCCCCATCGGCTTCTTCAACAAGAACACTTACAGTATCAAGTTTAAGTGCCTGTTCAGGGGCATTTCCGACTTCATCTTCCGCAAATTTAGAAACGATAAAGAACTGTGCAAAGTCAATATCTTTTGCGTGGAATACGTCTTTCAACTCTTCCGGAACATAGATTGTCACTTTAGCCTCCAGTGACTTCCCAATAACTTTTTCATTCCGTGCAACTTCAAGCGCCTTAAGCACATCATCACGGATAAGCATCAGTGTTTCAAATTGTTCACGAATTTGAATCGCTTCTTCCCCAAAGTCTTGTGCTTCCGGCATATCCGTTAATTGAACACTTTCTTCGGTAACATGTTCAAAATGTGCCCAAATCTCATCGGCTGTATGAGGCAAGATCGGCGTCAATAATTTCACTAAACTCATCAACGTTTCGTACATAACCGTTTGCATCGCCCGACGATGTGGGTGATTCATGTTTTCAATATAAACAACGTCTTTCGCAATATCCAGATACAGGGAACTTAAAACGCCCGTACAGAAATTATTCACCGCATGATAAACGCCCGAAAATTCATAACTTTCATAAGCCTCACGTACTTCTTTAATCAGATCCTGAAGTTTTACATAGACATATTTATCAACTGGACGAAGATCCGCAAACGCTACGCTATCCGTCGCTGGATTAAAGTCGGATGTATTCCCATGGATAAAGCGGAATGTATTCCGAATTTTCCTGTATACTTCTGATACTTGTTTAAAGTTCGAATCCGATACACGTACATCCGCCGTATAATCAACTGAAGATACCCATAAACGAAGAATATCGGCACCCATCTGATTCATCACTTTTGCCGGTACAATTGTATTACCAAGTGATTTACTCATTTTGCGACCATTTTTGTCAAGTGTAAATCCGTGACTTAGCAATCCTTTATAAGGCGCATGCCCATGAACTGCAACACTAATCGTAAGCGATGAGTTGAACCAACCACGGTATTGGTCAGAACCTTCTAGATAGAGGTCTGCCGGGTACACAAGGTCATCACGCTCGTCAAGAACACCTTGGTGAGAAGAACCTGAATCGAACCACACATCCATAATATCTGTTTCCTTCGTAAACACGCCATTCGGGCTTCCTTCATGAGTGAATCCTTCTGGAAGAAGATCGACCGCTTCGCGTTCAAACCAAATATTTGAACCATGTTCACGGAATAATTTCGATACGTGAGCAATCGTTTCATCTTTAATAATTGGCTCTCCGTCTTCTCCGTAAAATACTGGGATTGGAACACCCCATACGCGTTGACGTGAAATACACCAGTCACCACGGTCCCGAACCATATTATAAAGCCTTGTTTCACCCCATGAAGGTGTGAATTTCGTTTCTTTAATAGCGCCTAGTAGCTCTTCACGGAATGCTGCAATTGAAGCAAACCACTGTGCTGTTGCGCGGTAAATAACGGGCTTCTTTGTTCTCCAATCATGTGGGTATGAGTGAGTGACAAAGCTTAATTTAAGCAGTGCTTCAACTTTTTCAAGCGCTTCTGTAACTGCTTTGTTTGCATCTTCATAGAACAAACCTTCGAATCCTGGCGCTTCGTCCGTCATCACACCGCGATCGTCGACTGGACAAAGAGCATCAATGCCATAAGCTTTTGAAACGTAGAAGTCTTCTTCACCGTGACCAGGTGCTGTGTGTACGCAACCTGTTCCCGCATCAATTGTTACGTGATCTCCAAGCATGACAAGTGAAGTCCGGTCATAAAGAGGATGTTGTGCTTCTACGCGGTCCAGTGCAGAACCTTGTAATTCACGCTCGATTGAATAGTCTTCCCAACCAAGTTCTTCCACAACAAATGCCAATAAATCTTTTGCAATCAAATACTTTTCTTCCCCAACGTTTACAATAATATACGTAAATTCAGGATGAACTGTAATTCCAAGGTTCGCTGGAATTGTCCAAGGTGTTGTTGTCCAGATAATGAACTTCACGCCTTCTTCAACGACACCTAATCCATCTTTAACAGCAAAGCTTACATAAATTGAAGCCGACTTTTTATCTTGATATTCAATTTCGGCTTCAGCAAGTGCTGATTCACTTGATGGAGACCAAAATACAGGTTTCAATCCTTTATAGATATATCCTTTTTTCGCCATTTCGCCGAATACTTGAATTTGGCGTGCCTCATAAGCGGGCTTCAATGTAATATATGGATTATCCCAGTCCCCACGAACACCAATCCGTTTAAATTGCGTACGTTGACTATCGATTTGACCCAATGCATATTCCTCACACATCTTACGGAATTCAGCAATTGAATGATCTTGTCGTTTCACTCCCGTGTTGACAAGTGCTTGCTCAATTGGAAGTCCGTGCGTATCCCATCCCGGGACATACGGTGCATGGAATCCGGTCATCGATTTGTGACGAACAATCATATCTTTTAGTACTTTATTAAGTGCATGCCCCATATGAAGGTCACCATTCGCATAAGGAGGTCCATCGTGTAGGACGAAAAATGGACGACCCGCAGTCCGTTCTTGCACTTTTTTATAAATATCCATTTGCTCCCACTGTGTCTGCATTTCAGGTTCTCTATTTGGTAAGTTCCCACGCATTGGGAAGTTCGTTTTCGGCATTAGTAAAGTATCTTTGTATTCCATCTGTATTCCTCCTCATATAAATAAAAAAACCCCCCGCCCCTAAAAAGGGACGAGGAATATAAACCCGCGTTACCACCCTAACTTGCAACAAATACGTAATTGTTGCCACTCAGACACCATAACGGGGTGTTACCGGGACATACGAATTTTTTCGAAAGTCCAAAGCTCCAGAGTGATTTTCGTGTCTATTCTGCTGACTAGGCTTTCACCATCCCTAGCTCGCTTTGCGCAGCAATAAAAAGTACTCTCTCTTTCAACGCCTATAGTAAATATATGCAGTTAATTATAAGTGTGTCATATAGTATAGTCAAGTTCTGATAATTCTACTCTTTTGTCGTGAACTCCATTTGCTCAGATCCAATTTCACTTTCAACCAATTTGTCCCATTCGTCTGCTTGCATTAGTTCGAGTTGCGCCTCGAGAAGCATACGAAAACGACTTCGGAAAACTTTTGATTGTTTTTTCAAATCGTCAACTTCTATTGCAATTTCACGCGCTCGTGAAAGGGCTTCATTTACAATACGATCGGCGTTTCTTTCGGCCTCTTTCACAATGAGTTGGGATTCTTTTTTGGAATTCCGACGTACATCTTCCGCTGCTTCTTGTGCAGTTAGAATTGAACTATGTAAGGTTTCTTCTATCGTATTGTAATGGGATATTTGTTCTTTGGATTGTTTTAAATCCGCTTTTAATACTTTGTTTTCTTCCAGTACATTTTCATAATCTTTTAAAACTTGCTCTAAAAACTCATTCACATCGTCTTCATCATATCCACGGAACATCGAACGACCGAATTCCTTATTATGAATATCGAGTGGTGATAAAGCCATCTGACGCATCTCCTTTTTACATATTACCTATTCTTTATCTATTATACATGTAGATGACACCTATAACAGTAATTTTCCACAATTTCAAAAACTATTCTTGCCTATATATATGTTACTCTAATTTTCCGATTAACAGTCGAATTTTATCTTTTCGAGTTTTTCCTTCTACGGCAAGTACTTTATAGCGCCCAAAACCACGAATCGATAGCATGTCTGCTTCGAACAATTCGAATGCTGGTTGGCTTCGAACTACCCAGTTTACTTTTACTTTCTCTCCATGAATTAAAGTCGCCGCTTTTTGCCTTGCAATATTCCCTACGGCCGCAACAACTACATCCAATCGCATGGAACTAATGATATACATCGTTTCTATCCACTTGTCAAAAGTGACAATCATCTCTTCTAAATTAGAAACTTCTTCAACAGTCACTTTAGCTTTACCGATTGATGTAAAATTTGCAGTCATATAATCCTTCAACTCATTTGCGACTGCAAATTGAACCTCGTCTTCCCCAATTCGAATGTCGCCGAATTTAGATCGTTCAATCCCCAATGACATCATCGATCCAAGTACATCTTTGTGACCAAGCGTAAGAAACTTCGAAGCATATTTCACTTTAAATGTGGTGATTTGATACTCACTCGGCTCCGGAACATAATAATCCGGATAAATAAGCACCCTCATTCGTTCGGCTTCTGAAAACGCACCATAAGATTCAAACTTAAGGTTTGTACCAGCCGCAATCGATTCAACAATAAAACGTTGCCTCGGATCTAGAAATCCAGTCAATTTCGGTGCGTACGTATCTTCTACTTCACGTATCCAGCCAATCGCCATCTCTACATAGGGCTGCTCGTCTTTCCTGAAATGCTGCATGACTTCTTCCATAACCGTCTTCTCCTTAAACAAAAATCCTCACGATTGTGAGGATTTAAATAATCGCTTTAATAATCAAATTAAATACATTGAAAACACCACTTGAAATAAAACGCAAAGCAAATATTGCCACAATCGGTGAAATATCAATCATCCCAAGTGGCGGGATAAACTGACGGAAAAAAGATAAATAAGGTTCTACAATTTTCCCAACGAACACACCAAATTTTGTTTCACGAAGAGATGGTACCCAAGACATAAGTATATATATTATGAGAAGGAAGCTATAAATCGATATTGCATACATTGTTGTATCTCTAAGAAGTAACAAGAATTGAATCATTATTAAACGTACACCTCATTCAGTTTCTATTGTTCAAAGAAGTCAGATATTGCTCCGTCAACTTCGATATTTTCCGGTACACATAGAAATATGTCTGTACCAATTCGTTGGATGTCTCCACCAATTGCATATACCGTACCACTTAGAAAATCGACAATCCGAATCCCTTGCTCACGGTCAATTCGTTGTAAGTTTACAACGACTGCTTTTTTATTTTTTAATTGTTCGGATATATCCTGTGCTTCGGCATAAACACGGGGTTCAACAAGAACAACTTTTGAAGACTTTTGAGCACTTTTCAAGCTTACAACTGTCGCTGGTTGTACGGGTTCACCGAAGCTTTGATTTCTCGGTTTCACCTGTTTAGGTTGTTCTCTTACAGTGCGCGGTTCTTGTCGTTGTCGAGTTGGCGGTGGAGTAGCAACTGTTTCCTCTTCTTCATCATCAAGGTAAAAAAAGTTTTGAAGTTTATTTTTTATACTCAAACATTTCCCTCGCTTTCTGCTCCGACAAGTGCTGTACCAATTCGAACATAGGTTGCACCTTCCTCGATTGCAATGGTAAAATCATTGGACATTCCCATAGATAACTCAGTACACGGTGCGTGAGGTAGTTTTAGAGATACGATATCATCACGAAGCTCTTTAAGATTTCGGAAATAAGAACGGATTAGTTCCGTATCCTCAATGTGAGGAGCCATCGTCATTAAACCAACAATTTCAATTTTATCATAAGCTGCTATTTCCGTAACAAAACCTTCAAGTTCTTCGGGTGATACACCCGACTTGGAGCTTTCTCCAGAAACATTTACTTGTACAAAACATTTAATTTTTTTAGTTGCTCGCTTCTGAATTTCTTTCGCAATACTTATTCGGTCAAGTGAGTGTAAATAGTCGATTTCATCAATAATTCCACGCACTTTTCGACTTTGGATATTCCCTATAAAGTGCCAATCTACGCCATCTTTAATCACTTCTTGCTTGTGAATAAGACCTTCTGCGCGGTTTTCCCCTAATTGGATAATTCCCGCATTCTTAACTTCTTCAGCCCTTGCTGCCGAAACACTTTTCGTCACCGCTACAACATTGATTTCCGAGCGATTTCGTTTTGATTTATCGCAAGCTGTTTGAATTTCTTGTTCAACTTTTTGTATTCTTTTTTTCAGTTCGCTCATATATAATCACTACTTTTCATTAATCGTTCTTTTCATTGTATCAAGCAAAAAGGTACATATCAATGTTTATTCATTTATTCCCCTCTTTTTTGCCGACTAATACGATATCTTTCCCGATTGTTGTAATATCTTGCAGTCGAACTTTTTTCGTATCCTTATCTTTCGAATCGAAAAATATATTCTTGTCTCCTTCGCCAATATGCAAAGCTTCTACCTTACCACTTACGATATCAATTGTTGCATCTTGAACATACCCAAGAAAAGCACCTTTCCTTGCATCAATTACTTCTTTTTTTTGAATTTCTGAAAACCTCATAAAATCCCTCCTTTAGAGAAATATATGCAGTAGGAATAGAAAAAACGCAATGCAAGTTTCGCATCACGTTTTACTCTCTTCCTTTATTCTTTTTCCATACCTTCTCGTATAATCTCTACCGCATTCTTTTCCAACCTTGAAATTTGAGCTTGTGATATACCAAGTTCTTTTGCAATCTCAGTTTGTGTCTGTCCAAGGTAGTAACGTTTTGACAGAATCGATTGTTGTCTTTCATTCATACTTGAAACTGTTTCTTTTACTGAAACATACGTCGACCAACGCTCTTCAGTTACCGTTTTATCTTGCAACTGATCCATCATAAATATTGGATCTCCATCACCGCTATTCATCGGCTCGTGAAGTGACATGGGATCTTGGATTGCATCGAGTGCAAAAAGAATATCGTCTTCCGGTATTCCGGTCGCTTCCGCTAAATCCGATAATCTCGGTTCTTTCAAATTGTCGTTTATAAATTGTTCTTTTGCTCTCATTGCTTTATATGCGATATCGCGAAGTGATCTTGAAACACGCACCGCATGATGATCCCGCAGATGTCGTTTGATCTCCCCAATAATCATCGGGACTGCGTATGTTGAAAAACGAACATTATGTTTTAAATCAAAGTTGTCGATTGATTTTAAAAGCCCAATACAACCGACCTGAAACAAATCATCCGCTTGTTCGCCCCGATAAGCAAATCGCTGGACGAGACTTAAAACGAGACGTAAATTTCCAATGACCAGTTCTTCTCTTGCTGAGTAATCCCCGCTTTGCATCCTTATAAAAGTCTCTTTCATCACTTCATTCGTTAGTAATGGCAGTTCGGACGTATTGACACCACATATCTCAACCTTTGTACGCACCATTAGCATTTCCTCCGTATTCTGTAGATGACTGTACAAGATAGTCTGTCCGCAGTCTTACGGAATATGCGAAATATAATACGACCAATTTAAACCATTAAGTAATTGGTTGATTTAAGCTTTCACGCAAATCGGTAATTATTTTTTTTTCGAGTCGGGAGATATAGGACTGTGATATGCCTAGCAGTTCGGCAACTTCCTTCTGAGTCATTTCTATTTTTCCCGTCAGTCCAAAACGGCATTCCATAATATAGCGCTCACGTTCATCCAAAACACGGATAGCTTCAATCATATGTTGCCGCTCTATCTTTTTTTCTACATCGTCAATAATAATATGTTCATCTGTTCCGAGAATATCCGAAAGCAATAGCTCATTTCCATCCGCATCGGAATTTAGTGGTTCATCGAACGAAATTTCCGACCGTAGTTTATTTGTTTTGCGCAAATGCATTAGAATTTCGTTTTCGATACAGCGAGATGCATACGTTGCAAGCTTTATATTTTTATCGACCTTAAACGTTTCAATTGCTTTTATAAGTCCGATTGCACCAATACTTATTAAATCCTCGATATGTGTGTTTGTATTGTCGAACCGACGAGCAATATAAACAACAAGACGTAAATTTTTCTCTATTAGCGTGTCCCGTGCGTTCATATCGCCATTCATAAATGCTTGAATTGTAATAGCCTCCTCCTCCCGTGTTAATGGTTTTGGAAGTGACTCGTGACCTCCAATATAATACGTGCCATTTTTCTGTTTGAAAAAGGTAGCAATTACCGACATCCATTTTTTCAATTCATGCAGCATGAGCAGTTCCCCTTTCCTGATTTAAATTTTCCATGGCGGATACATGAAGGATTGCATCAGCGCCTTCCGGGTAGCGCCGATCACTTTTTGTAAGGACGATATAGCCCGGTCTAAGAGTTTTACCCGTAACAATGGACCATTGTTCAAATTTGAACCCAACGACCCAAGATCGACCTTGTACGGTTTGTAATCGAACGAGTCGCATGTCCTTATGATAAATAGATGAAAAATGCGACAAAGTCGGTGAACTCACCGGATCCCATGACAATAGTTGTTCTTTTAAATCTTGTGGAATAAACTCTTCCACCGCTTTCAATGAAACAAAATGAACAGGTGCGCCTGATAACGGCTCGGTACAACCATTTCCCGTGTCCACGAAGACATCCATCTGAATAGTAGCCCCCCAAATTTGAAGATTGGAAGTTGCCGACAGTTCAGAGACATGCCGTGCTATTCTTACATCCAACCATTTTTTTCTCATGTAATAAAGAGAGGCATACGCAATAATGGCGTATGTAAGAACAGTAATCCAATCATTAAATGTATGGATTCGGTATTGAAAAGCTGTCAACATTCCTCCCGCAAACAATGCACCGACCAATACCATTGACGCTGACTTCTTCCACGGTTCAAATGTTCTTCCGAATGCACATACTGTCATTCCAATAAATGTAATAATAACGACAATAGAAGACGTTGGAAACAATGTAACTGGTACGGCACCAACAAATGACGCAAGCACAAGGCGTTTTCTAGGGGATTCAGCGTTGCCTATCTTGTTTGCAAATGAGAGGATTGCGTAATTGAACAACATATTCACTCCGACAATAACTTCTCCATACATAGACCGCCCTCCCTATTAGCAACGATAGCATTTAGATTGTGAAATGTTTGTCAGTTTGAGGAACCATTTTCAAAAAAAGATTCGACAACATTTACAAAGAAATGCCAGACACCCGGGTCTATAAATAGCGCATTGGTATACGTGTATAAACCGATCGTAGGTGCCTTACTAGGAGAGCAGATTCGATGGAATACTTTTATTTCAACATATATAGCAACACAAAAAGACTTTGCGACATGTGAAATCACATGTCGCAAAGTCTTTTATAACCAATTATTTATTTACGGCGCTGTCTATTGCGTAAAAATGTTGGAATATCTAGTCCATCGTCCATTTGTCCGCTTTGTTGCGACCTAGTCGTTTCAGGTTCAGGTTGGAACTGAGGAGCCTCTTCGTCACGTTGAGTCCTTGCGGGCTGTTGTGATGGTGATGGTTGCTGTTCACGTACTGGTGGACGTGATGGACTTGCACCAAAACCAGAACCTCTTGCAGGTCGAGCAGCCAATAATTGCTCTTCACTAAACCCTGTTGCAATTACAGTGACAATGATCTCGTCTTTCAAGTTATCGTTGATAACTGAACCGAAAATCATATTAACATCTTCATCAGATGCAGATGCCACGATATCCGCAGCTTCTTGCACTTCGAAAAGACTCAAGTTTGAACCGCCCGTAATATTCATCAGTACACCTTTTGCACCGTCAATTGACGTTTCAAGCAATGGACTTGAAATAGCTTTTTTCGCCGCCTCTGCAGCTCGGTTTTCACCGGTAGAAATACCAATTCCCATAAGTGCGGATCCTTTGTTCGACATAATTGTTTTAACGTCGGCAAAGTCTAAGTTAATAAGACCCGGTACGGCTATCAAATCGGATATACCTTGAACACCTTGACGAAGTACATTGTCTGCTTCACGGAATGCTTCAAGCATTGGCGTATTTTTATCGACAATTTCAAGAAGTTTATCATTTGGAATAACGATAAGCGTATCTACGGACTCTTTCATAGCCGTAATTCCACCAATTGCTTGAGTTTGACGTTTCCGCCCTTCAAACGTAAATGGACGAGTGACAACCCCTACAGTTAACGCCCCTAAATCCTTCGCGATTTGTGCAATAACAGGAGCTGCACCCGTTCCTGTACCTCCGCCCATACCCGCGGTAACAAACACCATATCCGCTCCGCGTAGTGCTTCTTCAATTTGTTCTTTACTTTCATCCGCAGCTTTTTTACCAACATCCGGATTCGCACCGGCCCCTAAACCACGTGTAAGTTTCGTACCTATTTGTAATTTTACTTCAGCTGATGAAAGATTAAGTGCTTGAGCGTCCGTATTTACAGAGATGAACTCTACACCTTTCACACCGTGTTCAATCATTCGGTTTACAGCATTATTTCCCCCGCCTCCAACTCCAATCACTTTAATAAGTGCAAGTTGGTCAGCATTTGTATCAAATTCTAGCATTGTCTCTCCTCCTAGTCTATCTCCATCGAATTCATTGCATCGTTAGTAAATTTTCATTCAAAAAAGTTGTCAAAGACATTTTTTGCCCTGCTAAATAAACCCGGTTTTTTCTCTTGTGCTCTATCAGACTGTTTGTTTCGATTATTTGCGTTTGGAACAGTCGATTCCATAGCTGTAACCGGTGGAGCATCGGATAATTTCCCGAAATACTCTTCATGTGTATGGGCGTATCGTATGAGTCCTACGGCTGTTGAATACATCGGTTCTCTTACACCAATGTATTCAGGTGTATGGACACGTACTCTTGTCTTCATAACATGCCTTGCTAATTGTAGGATTCCATCGATTTTTGTAATACCGCCGGTCAACACGACTCCACCCGGCAAATCACGTACGCCCATTCGATACAACTCTTCAAGAATTAGATCGAAAAGTTCCTCCAGGCGAACACCGATGATTTCCGATATGTATCTTTGGCTATATTGATCTTTCGTGTCGGCGCCAATGACAGGGACCTCGAAAAGTTCGTCATCCGATGCGTCGTCATAAAATGCATGGCCATATTGGTGTTTTATTTTTCTTGCTTGTTCAGTTGGTGTTTTTAATATTATTGATAAGTCTTTAGTAATATGGTCCCCACCGACAGGGATAACAGCGGTCGATAACAGACGATCTTCTCCGAAAATTGCAACTGTCGTGGATCCCCCGCCAATATCAATGTATGCGGTACCATGATTTTTTTCATCTTCTGTTAGTGCAAATGTACCCGCCGCAAGTGGTTGCAAGTAAATTTCGCGGATATTTAGACCCGCGCGTTCCACACAGCGTAAAATATTGTGTACAAGCGTTTTCGAAGTGGTGATAAGTGTACCATCCATTTCTAAACGAACACCTATCATACCACGTGGATCTTTTATTTCCCCGTAATCATCTACTATAAATTGCTTTGGTACAATATTAACGATTTCCCTGTCAGGCGGAACGGACATAACTTGTGCTGACTTCATAACCCGATCCAGATCGTCATCTGTAATTTCACGATTTTCACTATTAACTGCCACGACGCCTTTTACATCTTGTAATTGTACGCCGTTTGCAGGTATTCCCAGTATAACTTCATTAATTTTCATACCTATCATTCGTTCGGCTTGATCGACCGCCTTCCTGATTGACTGTACAGTTGCATCAATATCAATAATTGTTCCTTTACGGATACCTGCCGATTGTACATTTCCTACCCCTACAACATGCAATGATCCTTCATTCACTTCACCAATTAGTACTTTAACTGATGAAGAACCTATATCAAGCGATACATATAATTCTGATTGGCTCAACGACTGGCACCTCCCTAACAACTCTTAGATTCCATTCTATTGTATTTTGACTGCATTGTCTAAATAAGTTCGACATCTTACATCCAAATCCTTTCATTCGGGTACTTTTGTGCTAGATGGCTTGTTTCTATCCGTCCATTTAGTCAAAAGGATTCTTCTAATAACAGCAATATTTTGGAACAACCGAACGCCGAAAGCAAATACCGCTGCCAAATACAAGTCAACGCCTAGATGTACTCCGATAAATGCAAGTCCAGCAGCAAGGGCCACGTTAAAAAAGAATCCGGAAACGAACACTTTATCATCATATACTTGCTGTAAATAAGCACGGATTCCTCCAAATAATGTGTCTAGTGCGGCGAGAACGGCAATGGATAAATAGTTGCCGTAAACTTGCGGGATTTCAATATCAGATAAAAGACCGAGTGAAACCCCAATTATAAGACCCAATAAAGGCAACCACATATCTTATTCCCCTTTCGGCAATTCCTTTAAGTATCGGTTTTCAAACTTGTCACCCCAGCCACGTATTTCCATGGTTGAATTCGGTTTATGAATATCTAAATTAAAATTTTCAAGATAAAAATCATCATGAATCGGGGACGCCAGCAAATAATTATATAATTTTTCACCGTCTTCCAAAGACTGTGTAATCACCTTCATTTTAAAAGGCGGCGTTGAAACATTCAGTCCATTGACTGTTGTTATACCATTGATATCTCTTATTGAACTTAACGTTGTAAACCGTTTGCCATCAATTTCAAGGGAAATTCCTTTAAACCGATTTAAATCGTTCACAAACTTATTAAGTAAATCTGGCGTAATTCCAGAAATCGGTATACCTAAAGCAATGCTTTCTTCAGATGGTCGAACTTCCATGACAAAGCCCGTCCCTTTTAAATCCGTCATTCCGGCTTGTTTATAAAGCTTGTCCACTGTTTCCGTTAATGCTTTTTCTGTATTTCCATCTTCAAGCGAATCATATGTGTGGATTGTTTTATCAAGTTCCCGTATTTCAGATAACAACTCTGAATTGAGTTGTTTCTCCATTGTCAATTCTTGACGGATTGCCCAAATGTCTCTTGTATCACGCTCTTCAGGATTTTTCACGGTATTGTATTGAATGGCGAGCATTAATCCAATGATTAGCAACACAATTGAGAACTTCCACTTTACCGGATTATACATCCACCATTCCCCCTTACTTTATCCTTCGTTTCGCAATGCGGATATTTTTAGCTCCTTCGACGTTTCAGTTGTGACAACTATGTTTTCATTAAGAAGACTGTCAATAACCCCGCCTTTCAAATATAAAGAAGATGATAGAACGTCGGCATCGCCAATTGCCTCTATAAAAAATGGCGCCGGGAAAGTTCTATCGTCCACAGTAATAACGGGACCTGTACACTTTATATACGAATTCGCGGTTATCCTTTGCCCGTTTATCGCTAAGCCCTGTGCTCCAGCAATCCAAAGTTCGTTGACAACTCTTAAGATGTGACTTTCATGTACTATGTAGTCGTTTGGGTTTTGTTCAACCGGATTGTATTCCGCATCTTTAAGTGTAACTTTAATACCTGGACCGACTGCCGGTACTGCACCAAGCAACAGGCGAAGATCCTTTGCTTCTTCAACTAAAGACCCGTGATCTTTTTCTCTTTTGGAAAAGGAACGCTCATACGAACGTATTTCCTCTTGCTTGGCGGCGATTTCATCAGTTAGTTCTTTGTTTCGTTCTTTTTGCTTACTTAAATCTTCTCGATATTGTTCTTCTTGGATGAATGCTGCCGATTGATGTATTTCAGTTTTATCGCTTCCACCAAGTGTTTTATATGAAAACGCTAGGATGAAACCAAGGACTAGAAAAACGATTGAAAAAAGAATATGTCTGCCTCTCTTCCGGTATTCATCATTCTTCTTCGACAACCTCGTCGTCCTCCTTACTTAAACCATATATTTTACTATAGGGTGTGAAATACGTTCCAACTTCCATATCAATCACGCCTTTTTCTAAACCGTTTAACTGGGCCGTAACGTCGGGGTAATAATCCATTTTTTCAGAAAGGGTTGAGAGGATTGCCCGTACTTCATATCCATCATCCATATAGATTGTCAATTTTTCTGGATCCTCTTCAGTACCCGTAAATACAATTTCGGAAATAAGATGATACACGTCGCTATCCAGTTTCAATAGCTGTGCGCTTACTTGCTTTATTACTTTAGCACTTCCAAAGTTATTTAAAACAGGTATATCCGATTCTAGTAATAACGCATCTCCTGGAAATACTTCCCCATTTTCCATTAATAAATTATAAAGTCCCCTATCTTCAAGATAGGCGATCGTTTTCCATTCCACTATTTCAATCTTAACTTTGTTAGGCCATTTTCGTGAAATAGACGCCTTTTGTACAAGCTCTTGCTTCATCAATAAATCCTCCGCGGACGTCGTTCTGAACCCCCATAAAGGATTATCGACTACAAGACCACTTTTTTCTTCATAGTACTCTGAGTTTTTAAGGATTGCGCCACTTACCGCAATTTCTTTTATACGACTAAGTGGTGACTGGAAGTAAAGTATAGCGAGGAGGGCGACGATAAATATTAAAAACACAAATAGAAACTTCTTATTCGTCTTTTTGCGCCGTTTTTCGCGCATTGAGGGAATCCGCTCCTCAATGTCAATTACTTTTTTCATACTAAACCCCTCCAGTCAACTCGTCTGTCTATTCATCGTGAAGTGAAGAATAACTCCCGCTGAAATCCACGTCGTCATCAATGACGATCCGCCGTAGCTTATGAATGGCAGCGTCACACCCGTTACGGGCAAAAGTCCTGACACGACACCTATATTTAAAAATGTTTGAAAAATGATGATTGACCCCATACCCGCAACCATTAGGAACGCGAAGTGCTCTTTTGTCCGAATCGCAATTCCAAATGTCGAAATAAGTAGGCATGCAAAAAGCAGTATAACGACTGTCGCACCGATGAATCCTGTTTCTTCGGCGATGATTGAAAAGATGAAATCATTTTGTGGTTCGGGCAAGTATAAATACTTTTGCCGGCTATTCCCATACCCATGGCCGAATAATCCACCAGGTGCAATAGCAAATATGGATTGAATTCCTTGGAAACCGGTACCAAGTGGATCATTCCACGGATCAATATACGATTTTATTCTGTCAAGTCTGTATGTCGCCATCGCGATCAAAGCGACAAATGCACCTACACCTGCGAAACCGATAAAAAAGAAAAAACGTAACGGATACCCCGATAGAAATAAAACAATAAAAGCCGACACAATTAAAATAACCGTCGAACCTAAGTCAGGTTGTGTCATAATCAGGGCTGCCGGAAGTAAAATGAGGCCTATATGACTGAAACGGAAGATCCGCTTCCCTCTCCCTTTCTCATTCAACAATGCAGCAAGTTTACCAATGAGTGCAACCTTCATAAATTCGGCGGGTTGAAGGCTAAAAGGCCCTAGTGCAATCCAACTTTGAGAACCGTTGCGGTAAACGCCAATACCCGGAATGAGTACTGCCACAAGTAATAAAATGGCTAACCAATAAACAACTGTCCACGTTTTTGGGATTGACGTTAAAGGACTTTTCATAATTAAAAGCGCAATACCGACAGACACAATCATGTATATCAATTGTTTTACGATAAAAGGGGAGGAGTCCGCGTAGTGAACCGTTCCCCAGTAAGATCCTGCTGAATAGACAAATGCCAAACCAATCAATGACAGCGCAGTGGCTGAAATGGCAAAGGTAATCTTCAACTTTTCTTCCAGTGTACGCATCCTTCCGATTTCAAACTAGATAGCTTAAAGAGACATAACCGCTTTAATAAATGCATCACCGCGAATTTCAAAGCTTTGATATTCATCCCAACTTGCGCATGATGGTGATAACAGTACAGTATCCCCTTTTTGAGATATTGTATCTGCTTGCTTCACAGCGTCTTCCATATCTTTCGAGTGGATAATCATTTGAACCCCGCAAGAGGATGCAAATTCGGCAAATCGATTTTTCGTTTCGCCCAACGTCACAACCGCCTTCACATTGCCCATGAACGGCCTTAACTCTTCGAAGGTATGTCCCCTATCAAGACCCCCCGCAAGAAGTACAATCGGCGTGTCGAACGCGGCAAGGGCACTTTTCGTAGCCAATGTGTTTGTCGCTTTGGAATCATTATAAAACTTACGATCTTTTAACTCTTTTACAAATTGCATTCTATGTTTCACACCAGCGAACGAACTAAGTACACTTTCAATCGAATCTTTATCGCAACCGGAAAGGATTGCAGCGGCTGTGGCCGACATAATGTTTTCAAGATTATGCTGCCCAGGTAGCTTAATGATTTTACGGTTAATGTAAGGCTCCCCGTTCCAGTATATTTCTGATTCGTCTGCGGATATGCCTATTTCTAATTTCTCTTTAAGTGAAAATGGAACTTTTATCGCCGATGACTGTGCAGCAAAGGCCCGTAGTTCCTCTTGATCTGCGTTATATATAAGGTAATCGTCCGCATGCTGATTTTTTGAAATTTGTGCTTTCGCTTTTATATATTCGGCCGACGTCCCGTGATAGTCGAGATGAGAATCATAGACATTCGTCCAAATTGCAATTGTCGGGCGGAATGAATCTGTCCCCATAAGTTGGAATGAGGATGCTTCCAAAACAATTACGTTACCCGCAGTCGCCTTTTCGGCTACTGCACAAGATACAGTACCAATATTACCTGCTATTAAAGGCTGTTTCTTAGCTGCATTTAACATGTGATATAAAATAGTTGTTGTCGTTGTTTTACCATTCGATCCTGTAATTGCAATAATAGGTGCTTCACTAATTCGTGATGCAATTTCCACCTCAGTCCATACTGGAATTCCTTTTCGAACAGCCTCCATAACGACAGGATTGCTATACGGAATTCCTGGATTTTTCACAATTAACTCATAGCCCTCTTCAAGGAGTCCATCTGGATGTCCACCGCAAATGACTCGGATTCCTTCCGAACGAAGCTCCATTGCTTCCGCATTGCCTTCATAAGGTGATGCGTCATTCACAGTCACGTCCGCACCGAGTGTGTGAAGAAGCTTTGTCGCTGCATATCCACTTTTGGCAAGACCAAGTATAAGTATTTTCATATCCTTAAATTGTTTAGTATCTTTCAATTACATCACCTCCAACAATACGGGTACTATTGCCGCCAAGAAGGCGATTCCCCAGAAAACGATAACGATTTTCCACTCGGACCAACCAGATAGTTCAAAATGATGATGAATGGGGCTCATTTTAAAGACACGTTTACCAGTTGTTTTAAAGCTAATTACTTGAATGATTACTGACAACGTTTCTACAACGTACACAATCCCGATTAAGAGCAAAAGTATTTCTTGTTTAATAAGAATCGATATCATTGCGAGCGCGCCACCAAGGGCTAAAGATCCCGTATCCCCCATAAACACTTGAGCCGGCTTAAGATTAAAGATTAAAAATCCAAGCATGGCGCCTGCCACAACGAAAGAAAATAACGCAATATCTAATTGTGCAAGTTGTTCGTTAGTAAGTGCGAGAACACCAAAGGCAGTAAATGCAATGGAAGATGTCCCTGCAACGAGTCCGTCAAGCCCATCCGAAAGATTGACCGCATTGGAAAAACCAACAAGCCAAATAATAAGAAATCCGACATAAAAGATACCAAGGTCGATTTTGAAATCAATGAATGGCAACGCAATCATTGTGTCAAACGGTCCTAGTTTTAATAAGAAAAAAGCGGTAACTGCGATAATAATTTGTCCGATTAGTTTTTGAAGGGATGTGAGTCCAAGATTTCGTTTCATGACAACGATAATAAAGTCGTCTAAAAACCCGATAACTCCGAAACCTACAAGAACTATAAGAAGCACTATCGTTTGTGTCGTTAGAACCTCATATATGTATGACAAAGCAAGTGTTGAAATAATAATGGAACTTAAAAAGATAAGTCCGCCCATTGTTGGGGTACCTGCTTTTTTCTGATGCGATTCTGGACCTTCCTCACGGATACTTTGGCCAAATTTCATCCTTCTAAGAATCGGCAAAATAATAAAGCCTAAAACTACTGACATTATAAAGCTAACAGAAATAATTATCATGGTCGTTCCGAGTGTCATTATAAATTCTCCCTCTATCTTCTGAAACAAAATCCAATCCGAGACAGGATCGGATTTTGCTTTAATATGTTATTCAGTATAAACATGAATGACATCATCCACAGTGATAAGCGTGTCAATTGCTGGCAATTGATACTTTACTTTTTCACCTTTACCATGCCATTCGATTCGATACGTATATAATTGGAGTCCGATTTTTTCTTTTGTCATGCCCGTTAAATCAGGTACGCGGTGCGTAATAGGATCACCCCATCTATACTCTTTCTCGAGTTGACCCGCACGTCCACTCAAGCCAACTAAAGGGGCTATCTCATCAATGATACGCCCAACAATAGGAGCCGCGATAACACCACCAAACTGGACAGAGTTCCGCGGACTATCAATGGCTATATAGACAAGTAATTCTGGATCATCTGCTGGGGCAAATCCAATGAATGATACAATATATTCGCCATCTTTATAAACACCGTCCACTACCTTTTGCGCAGTTCCCGTTTTACCTCCAACACGCAAACCATCCGTATATGCATTACGTCCAGAACCGTTCGCCACAACAGACTCAAGTGCTTCCCTTACTTGTGCGGATGCTTCATCACTAATCACACGTCTTTTTAGTTCGGGTTCGAATGAACGAATCGCCTTTCCTGAATCGTCCGATATTTCTTTTACAATATACGGTTTATACAAATTGCCGCCATTAATTGCAGCAGCAACAGCTTGCACTTGTTGAATAGGTGTAACTGAAATTCCTTGACCAAAGGCAGTTGTAGCTTGCTCCACTGGACCGAATGCCTTTTCGGAGAACAAAATACCTTTTGACTCCCCTGCAATTCCTGAGTTTGTCGTTTCTCCAAATCCAAAGTCCCGAATGTATTTCCCTAACGTTTTACTGCCCAACCGTTGGCCAATTTCAACAAAGCCCGGATTACAAGAGTTTTCAACGACTTCGAGAAATGTTTGATCTTTATGCCCTTCTCTTCTCCAACATCGAAGACGTGCTTTAGCAACCATCACATACCCGGGGTCGTAAAATTGATCCTTGTGTAAGTCGACCACTTTTTCTTCAAGCCCCGCTGCGAGCGTTACAATTTTGAAAGTTGAGCCCGGCTCAAACGTCATCCAGACAGGCAAATTCCGATTATATATGCTCGGATCGACGTCTTGATAGTTCGCTGGATGGAATGTTGGTACAGAAGCAAGAGAAAGTAATTCACCTGTTTTCGGATTCATAACAATTGCAAGTGCTTGTGTTGCTTCATACTTTTCCATCGCTTGCATCAATTCACGTTCCACTACTTGTTGAATACGTAAATCGATTGTAAGTTTAACCGCAGCACCTTTGTTCCCCGTTTTAAATCCATCATCTACGTGGGGTAACGGAACCCCTTTCGCATCTGTGAAAAGACGGATTTTGTCGCCGCTACCTTGTAAAAACTCCTCGTATGCATACTCAATTCCGGCTAAACCTTGCCCATCATAACCCGTAAATCCGATAAGCCTTGATAAAAGTTCACCGTTTGGGTAATGTCTAACAAAATCGACGCCTGTGTATAACCCATCAATTTGAAGTTTTGCGATTTCATCTGCTTGCTTTTGACTAATATTCTTTCCTTCAGGCGCTATTTTCACCATATATTCTTTCTGAGATAGCTTTTCCTCAAGTACGGCGGCTTCCGTTCCAAGTATTGTTGAAAGGTTGATTGCAGCTTGACGGATATCTTTGTTTTGAGAAGGCATGAAATACAAAGTTGGTGCAAGCATACTCCCAACAATCAATTTCCCATTCCGGTCAACAATATCTCCACGCATTCCTCCAAATGGAATTTCACGATCCCAATTTTCTTCGGCTCGCCCTTTTAACAAATCGTGTTGTATAATTTGCATGTGGAATAGCTTAATAATAACCATCCCAAGAAGAATTAAAAAAATGATAAACATCGCACGAAGTCTTTTTTTCGACTGCAATTCAATAATTTTCCGCAGCGCCGATACACCTCACGTTTTTCTTTAAACGTATGAGTTCGCGCGTACAGCTATTCGTCAGCCACCAATAATACTTTCCTCTTCCTCATCATCGATTTCAATTTCCTTATATATTTCAGACGGTTTCTCTAAGTTAATAACAATAGGTTCGTCAATTCCCGCAACAGTCCCTTGCGACAAACCTTGACTCGTTACATAACCATCACCGTTAATACGGATATCGAGCCCAGATAATGTTTTATAGGAAAGAACCATTTTTTTCGACCATCCGGTGAAATCGGGTAAAGAGGTCTGACCTTCCGATTTTAATATGACGACTGTATCCTTAGCAAGTTTCACACCTTGGAGAGGATACTGGTTAATTATGTCTCCGCCTTCCCCTATAAGTGCATGGGTCAACCCGTCCTTTTCTAACTGAGCGATTGCATCAACCGATTTCAACCCCGTATAGTCATTTAACGTGATTGCTTTATCAATCACATCGCCTTCAGGAACGATGTTCAAATACTTTAGGCTATTTTCCATTATAGATTTAAATAATTTTGCAACCGGGTCTGCCCCTACTTCTCCAGCCTTCAATTTCGGGTGTTGCACAAGAATATACGTAATAAGTTGCGGATCTTCGGCTGGCGCCATTCCAAGAAATGAGTACAGATAATTCGTACCTTCTGAATAATACCCACCTGTTGGTTTTGGAATCTCAGCGGTTCCGGTTTTACCACCCATTGTATAATCATCGAGGGCAAAAATCCTTCCTGTCCCCTTTTCAGATGTAACAGTCGAAGCAAGAATTTCTCTCACTTTTTTTGCGGTTTCCGCAGAAATTGGTTTTCCATTTTCCTCGACTTTTTTATCCTTAACGACTTCACCCGTGTTTGGATTCGTAATTTTATCAATGACAAAAGGTTTCATCATAACCCCGTCATTGGCAATCGCCGTTGCTGCTTGGAGCATCTGCATCGGTGTTACCGTTGAGCCTTGTCCGTAAGACGTTGTCACACGTTCAATTGGATGTTTTTCGAGTATCACTCCAGCGGCTTCATTCGGTAAATCAATTCCGGTTTTCTCTCCGAAACCAAATTTACGGACATAGTCAATAAACTTTTCGCTTCCCATTCGTTCCAATAAGAAAGCCATTGAAACGTTGGAGGAGCGTTGGAACCCTTCAAGAAAACTAATTGTTCCCCATCCGCTTCGCTTATGATCTCGTATCGTCCGGTCAAACATTGTATATTGCCCAGATTGAAAATAAGCATTCGGATCCCATTTGTTCTCCTCTATTGCTGCTGCAAGTGTGAACATCTTCATAGGCGAGCCTGGCTCGATTGTGGTCTCAATCGCTTCGTTAAGCCAGTTTTCCGTTAGTCCTTCTCTTGTGGTAGGATTGAACGCGGGTCGTTGACTCATTGCTAAAATTTCACCTGTTTTTGGATTTACTACAAGTGCAAGCATCTTGTCTGGAGAATACTCTTTATCAACACGATTCATAGCATCTTCTACGAAGTTTTCAATTGTCTTATCTAGCGTTAGTTGAATTTCATAACCATCTTGCGCTGCGACGATTGTCTTTTCTGTCTTTGGAAGTACAAAACCCCATTTGTCCGCTTCGAACTCCATTTTACCATCGACCCCGTTTAACTCTTTATTGTAAGTCGATTCAAGGCCCATTTTTCCGACAGTCTGTACATTTCCTTTTTCATCTTCTTCTTTTACGGCAAAGCCTATCAAATAAGAAGCGAAGACACCATTCGGATAAAATCTTTTTTTGTCTTCCACGAATAGCAATCCCGGTAATTCACGCTCTTTCAATGCAAGAACTGTTTCGTGACTTAAGTCACGTCCTGCTTGGCCAAACTCAACTTGATATGCTCCTTCTTTTGTTAAGCGTTCAAGAATAGCATCTTTCTCAAGTGGAATATACTTAGCGAGCATCTTGGCTGTTTCCTCCGGATCTACTACATGCCTTTTCGTTTTCGACCCTTTACTTGCCGATTCGTCAAGAACCGCCACAAGTCGATAACTAAGTGTATCCGCGGCAATGAGTTCACCATTTCGGTCAACAATCGTCCCACGTTCGGATTTAAGTAATGATTCTCTTGCATATTTTGCCTCCGCAAGCGATGCCATTACTCGACCTTCTGCTTCTCCCGTTAACTGAATCATAAACACCCTTCCAAACAAAAGGAAAAAGAGCCCTCCGTAAACCAAAAACATCAGAAAGGCTCCCCATTGGAATCGAAATTTTTTCTTCTTCATCGTCCAGGCACGACCTTCACGTTTTGCTCGTTCAGATTCAAGCCGAGTGCCTTTGCTTTCTCCCATACTTGTTCATATGTCGATTTCTCATTCACTTCGATTGCTAATTCCTTATTTTTTTTCATTGTTTCACCAATATCTTTTTCAAGAATTTGAACTTCTCGGTTCACATCGTTAAGTTGTGATTGAGTATGTAAAGTCATAGTTGAGAAAAGAACGAGGACTGTTGCAAACAACACAAATAAAAACTTTTCCCCAGACGAAATCCTTTTCCGGGAAGTTCTTATTTTTGTTTGTTTTTTTGGTGTTTCTGGAATCTGATGTTCACGTATGTACGGCGATGTAAATTGTCTTTGCTCTAATGCCATTAGTCATCTTCCCCCTTTACATTTTTTCCGCAACCCTAAGTTTTGCGGATCGTGCCCGCTTATTTTCTTCTACTTCTTCTTTACTCGGAATGATTGGTTTTCGGGTAATCAATTTCAAAATCGGTTCCATGCCTTCTGGTATTATCGGTAAATTCGGTGGTAATTCAGGTAACGATGATGCTTCTTTAAAAATCGATTTGCATAGTCGATCTTCCAAAGAGTGAAACGTAATCACGCTAAGCCTTCCTTTTGGATTTAATAACGTAATTGCGTCCGTCAGGGATTCTTCAGCTGCTCCTAATTCATCATTAACTGCAATTCGTATTGCTTGGAAAACTCTTTTGGCCGGATGTCCACCAGTTCTTCTTGTCGCTGCTGGAATACCACTCTTAATCAATTCGGCAAGTTCAAAAGTTGTCTCAATAGGCGCTTGCATTCGCGCTGTCTCAATTTTACGCGCAACCGGTTTAGAAAATTTCTCCTCACCATATCTGAAAAAGATTCGTATAAGATCTTGATATGCCCATTCATTAACAACTTCATAAGCGCTAAGCGATGCGTCCATATCCATACGCATATCAAGTGGCGCATCTAAGTTGTAACTAAATCCACGTTCCCGAGTATCAAGTTGTGGCGATGAAACCCCTAAATCATAAAGGATCCCGTCTACACTCGTTACACCAATTTTCTCCAATTCTTTTTTCAAGTTTCTAAAATTCGAATGAATAAATGTTACTTGATGAAGATGATCTTTTAGTCTTTCTTCAGCAACTTTTATCGCGGTCATATCTTGATCGAAACAAATTAATCTTCCTTCAGATGATAATCGCTTTACTATTTCTTTACTATGTCCTGCCCCACCAAGTGTACAATCCACATAAATACCGTCGCTTTTTATATTCAATCCTTCGACGGCCTCGTTCAGTAACACTGTCGTATGATCAAACAATTGAATCCACCTACTCTCTACCATGAAATTTAAAAATCAAAGTCTATAATATTTTCTGCAATGTCATTGAATGATTCCTCAGACTCATCATAATAGTTGTCCCAAAGTAGTTTAGACCAAATCTCAATACGACCGGAAACACCGATTACAACACAATCTTTTTCGACTTTTGCATAACTTAATAGCGATGATGGAATATTGATACGCCCTTGCTTATCGAGCTCCACTTCAGTTGCTCCTGAAAAGAAGAATCGAGTAAATGCACGCGCATCTTTTTTCGTTACCGGTAAAGCTTTGAGCTTTTCCTCGAGTATTTTCCATTCATCCATAGGGTAACCGAAGAGACAATTATCAAGACCTCGAGTCAATACAAATCCCGCACCCAAATGTTCCCTAAACTTCGATGGAACAATAAGACGACCTTTTGCATCGACTGTATGTTGATACTCCCCCATGAACATACTCTTCACCCCACTATATGAAATTAATGTACCACATCCCCCCACATTCCTCCACCCATTTCTCGATATTCTTTTCAATACTGTAAAAAATGTGCCAATAGTACTTGTTACATTGAGATATATAGAAAAGCGGAAGGTGCTGCTTCGCCCCGAAAAGGAAATAAGTTCCCAACAAAAAACACCCCCGCCCGCACGAACTGTGCTTGCAAGAGTGTTCTTTAAACTATGGTCAAAGATAGATGATTTTATGCGTCCCATCCATTTTGTATGGTAAACGAAGTAAATCCTTAATAAGCGTAGGCCCGTAATTATTCAAATACGCAAACGGGGTATACAACCGCTCCTGTAAAGAACCTTCGGGATATAATTCAGATTCCATTTCACCATACTTCCGTAAAAGAGTATCGTGTTTCAATAAAAAGGCATCTTCTACTTTTTCTTTCAAGTATTCGAATTGCATCGAGTGAAACCCTACATTTTTTTTCAGCAGTTCATCCATTTTCAAATCTTGCTCTTCAAGAAGGCCACGGATTTCTTCGTATTGGCCCTTCAATTTACTCATCGTTTCATCGACCACCAAATTTAAGCGGTCGTCTCTTAGCTCGTCAATTTCCTGCTCTCTAGCAGCAATCACTTTACCAGCCATTACATCTTCAACAGTAAACGATTTCGTTTGAAGTGCCTGTGCCGTTCTTGCAGTGACAAGCGTCAAAGACATCCTTGGAACAATAATTGGCATTTTCATATGTAGATGATGAAATGCTTCTTTTAAAATTGCCCAGTACGCAATTTCTCCCGGTCCACCTATAAATGCTAATACCGGAAAAACAAAGTCTTGCATAATCGGTCTTGTCACAACATTATTACTCAGAAGCCTTGGATTTTTTCGGGCAATTTCAAGAAGCTCTTCTTCAGTAAAGCGAATCCCGACGCTATCATTAATAAAATCCCCATTTTCCTTCGAAAGAAGCACACGCCCAGTTTCATGTACGTAAAACAAATGAGCACCGTCGGCTTGCACTTCAATTGGATGACCGAACCCTCCAGCCGCAAATCGCTCTTCTTTTTTCAATACGACTTGAGCAATTTTGTCCGAACCTAAAATCAGGCGGGTAAAATATTCACTTTCAAGCTTACGCAAAGGGCCATATGCCGCGTCAAGGAACAGTAAACCTTCCTCTTGGAAAAGCCCATTCATCAAGCGAACAAAGAAACCTGTAAACGTCTCTTCTTTCGCCACCGCCGCAAGGACATCATTCAACAAATCTTTCGTATAAGCCGTTTCACCGTATGTGCCGAATATTTCTTTTACAAATGTAGACATACGCTCTTGTTCGTATGATGCATCCGAAGCCATTAACTTTAACACGTATTTTTCACGATATTGATTTTTCGTTACTTTCTGGTCCGTTACTGTATGAACGTGATTAATTTCATTCAAGTCATGGTCTTCCCCTGCCACCCAAAATACAGGTATAACGGGTATGCCTAAATCTTCGCGTTGTTTTTTCGCCAATAAAATAACTGAAATTGCCTTATGTACAGAATACAAAGGGCCTGTTAGTAGTCCGGCTTGTTGACCACCGACAACAGCAACCCCATCAGCAGCTAATTCGGCAATATGCTTTTCGGCAAGTTCAGACACCCCGAAAGGTTCCATATACGACCGAATTACGTTCGCCAATTCAGATCTTTTAAATGTGCGTTCGGAAAGTTCATTCAATCTTTCTTGAAATGAAGCATCTTTGTTTTCGTAGTCAAAATACGTATGTATAAATTCTTTATCGTTATTATATGACTGCATTACCTTGTTTTGATTAGGCAACACCAAAGTTTCTAATTTCATTTTCATACCCCTTTTATGACAATCACTATTTGCAAAGTATAGCATTCAAAGGTGGCCGATTGAAAAATAAATGCTTAAGAACCCATTCAAGTTAATATACATAATCAATAATTTTTAAAACGACGCCTAGAACGAGTAAAACGATATAGGCCATAGCCAAAGTCAGGAAAAATAACCGCCATGTTTTACGTAAAAACTGGACGACTTGAAACTCTTTCCTTTTCGTTCGTTCAATAACTGCATAAACAATCGCAAGAATGACTGCGATGATTGCAATGTAAAAACCAACCTCAATTTCAAAAATGGAACGAGAAATGATATAAATAGCAAGAAATAAAAAAGGTGTCGTAACATCTGCCGCGAATCCTATTACCTTCGCCGGGGATTTCCCTTTTCGACGGAAGAAAAAAAGAAGAGCAATCGTAACGAAAAATGGACATGCAATAAGCACACCAACAAGCACTGAAATAAACGTACTCATAGCGCCACCTTATTTCCTACGCTTGCTTGTCGACCTAGACCCGCAAATATATTTACAGCAAGGACACTGTCCGAACAATACAAATCAAGGTGCATCATTTGCGTCCGCTTTTCCCTTCTAACAAACATAGTCGCATTCATCACCACAGTGGTGCCTTTCATAATGCAATCCCCCCAATTCTAAAAGGCCCGCCTAAATTTCGACGGACCTTCTATTTCATAAAATAATTATACAGGATATACCGGATGCTTACGAGGTGGTTGCGGAATATCTTTTGTACTATAAAGTTCCAATCGATCCGAAAGTACTTCTCTTAAACTAGAAGGTGCAACTATTTCGTCAACAATTAGCTCCGACGCCATTTTGTAAATATCGATTTCTTCAGTATATTCTTTATGCTTTTCTTGCACAAAAGCCAACCGTTCTTTTGGATCTTCGATTGCTTCAATTTTATTTGAATAAACGGCATTTACGGCCGCATCAGGTCCCATAACGGCGATTTGCGCAGTTGGTAACGCAATACACACATCTGGTTCAAATGCCGGGCCTGCCATCGCATAAAGACCGGCACCGTATGCTTTACGCACAATGACTGAGATTTTCGGCACAGTCGCTGAACTCATTGCCATAATCAGTTTGGCACCATGACGAATAATTCCCGCACGTTCCACACTTGTACCGATCATGAAACCTGGTACATCGGCAAGGAATAGAAGTGGAATCGAAAACGCATCACATAGATTGATGAATTTCGTTACTTTATCCGCTGAATCGACGAACAGTACGCCACCTTTTACTTTTGGCTGATTCGCAATAATTCCAACTGGTTGTCCGTCAATTCGCGCCAGTCCGGTAATGATTTCCTTTGCAAAAAGTTGTTTCACATCGAAGAAACTGCCTTCATCAATTAATACATCAATTGCTTCGTACATATCAAAAGGTGCATTTTGGTTTTCAGGAATGATTTCTTCAAGTGAACGACCCACTTTCGCCGCCACCGCCTCTTTCAACGCAGGTTTCTCCGTGAAATTCGCTGGGAAAAACTCAAGATATCGGCGCGCTTCCGAAATTGCCTCTTGCTCGTTTGCTGCGAGTACATCGCCACAACCACTTATAGAGCAATGCATGCGAGCGCCGCCCATTTGTTCAAGCGTCACTTTTTCCCCAATTACTTTTTCCGCCATACGTGGTGAACCAAGATACATCGAAGAGTTGCCTTCAACCATAATCAACAGATCACAAAATGCAGGAATATATGCGCCTCCCGCCGCCGACGGTCCAAATAAAATACAAATTTGTGGAATGAAACCAGATAATCTTACTTGGTTGTGGAATATCTTCCCTGCCCCACGACGATTCGGGAACATTTCAAGTTGGTCCGTAATCCGAGCACCCGCAGAATCTACGAGATACAACATTGGCACACGGTTTTTCTCCGCAATTTCTTGGATTCGAATAATTTTCTCAACCGTGCGCGATCCCCAAGATCCCGCTTTAACCGTTGAATCATTCGCCATAACGCAAACTGTTTGGCCGTTTACTTTCCCCATTGCTGTAACAACACCATCAGCGGGAAGGTCACCCGCTTCAAAGTTTGCAAACCTACCATCTTCTGTATACTTCCCATCGTCAAACAATAATTCAAGTCGATCTCTGACAAAAAGCTTATTTTGCTCCTTTTGTCTTTCGTGATATTTTGGATCTCCCCCGGCGTAGATTTCTTCTATTCTTTTTTCGAGCAATCTATTGTACCCCGTATTGTTTGTCATTCTATTTCCCCCTTTTAAAAAATGTTCCCCTAGTGCCGAAGCGAATTTAATCGCTTTTTTTCTTTCAAGCTATATATGTCGAACTAAAGAATTCTTCTCAGCCCGCTCGCCGCTAAAGGATGCCTCCCGCAATAAGCCAGACGGAAAGGTACTGGGGAGGGATTGAACTGCATCCCTCTTTCGTCCCATTGCTTCGGCTACCCCAGTAGTCGCCTTTGCTGAAGATTACGTGAAAATCAAAAGTTCAACCTAATATATACAGTTCAATTACTCTTCAAACGTTACAACAACGTCGTTTTCATTTACGAAATCGCCAACTTGTGCATTGATTTCCAATACTTTACCCGCAGTTTCTGCTTCTACCGGAATTTCCATTTTCATAGACTCTAATACCATAACGACTTGTCCAGCCGCTACCTCTTCACCAATTGCCACATTTACTGTAAATACTGAACCAGCCATTGTCGATTTAACTTTTGTCATTTTACTTCCTCCTTTTTCTGTTCAAACCATTCTGCTAGAACCGCTGTTGTATAATTTCCCGAACAAAATGCCTCAGAATCGAGAAATTCATTGAATAGCGGGATATTCGTTCTTAGTCCTTCGATTTCTACACCTGCGAGAAACGCTTTCGATTTCTCAATCGCTTCTTCCCTCGTAGACGAGTGGATAATTACTTTAGATAAAAGTGGATCATAGAAAGGTGTTACTTTTCCGCCTTCCACATAGCCCGAATCGATTCGGACACCAGTCGTGTCGCCCCAATCGAGTTTATTAAGCGGTCCTGGTGACGGCATGAATTTAACCGGATCCTCGGCGTAAATACGGAATTCAATCGCATGACCAGTTGACGTAATGTCGGCCTGATTTTTCACCGGAAGATCATTCCCTTTAGCAATTTCAATTTGCCATTCGACTAGATCGTATCCAGTTACCGCTTCTGTTACCGGGTGTTCGACTTGAAGTCTAGTATTCATCTCAAGGAAATAAAATTCGTTATTTTCATCAACGATAAATTCTACTGTTCCCGCGTTTTTATAGTTAACTGCTTTCGCAGCATCAACCGCGGCTTTATGAAGACTTCGTCGTGTCTCTTCCGGCAATTGAGGTGATGGCGATTCTTCAATCACCTTTTGATTACGTCTTTGAACAGAACAGTTTCGCTCAAAAAGATGAACCGCATTTCCTGCATTATCGCCAAAGATTTGTACTTCGATATGGCGAGCATTTGCGATGAATTTCTCCAAAAATACGACATCATCTCCGAAGTATGATTTTGCCCGATTTTTCACAGAGTCAAATTGTTGACTGAGCGCTTGCTCATCTTCACAACGCACCATTCCGATTCCACCGCCGCCTGCACTTGCCTTTAGCATGATAGGATATCCTATGTCTTTCGCCATGTGAAGCGCGTCTTCCAACGTAGCAATGCCTTCATTTGTTCCTGGTACAATCGGCACCCCAGCCGCTTGCATCGTTACACGGGAACCTATTTTGTCACCCATTTTTATAATCGTTTCCGCATCCGGACCGATAAACTTAATGCCCACTGCTTCTACCTGACGTGCAAAGTCGGAGTTCTCCGATAACAAACCATATCCAGGATGAACTGCATCGACCCCTTCGCGCACGGCAATTTCGATTATCGTATCCGCTTTTAAATAAGATTGCTGTACTTGCGAAGGACCAATTAGGAATGCTTCATCCGATTCTTTTACAAATGGCATATCCTTATCCGCCTCCGAATAGACAGCGACCGTCTTTATGCCAAGACGTTTACACGTTTCGATTACTCTGAGTGCGATTTCCCCACGATTCGCAATTAATATCTTTTTCATTCTTTAGCCCCCAACTAGTTGAATGTTTTCATTTCCTACTCCTCTAGTTTATACGATAGATGAAACCGTTTTCAACCTTTGTCTGAAAATAAAATTAAAAACGCCATCAATAATTTCTTATTGACGGCGTTTTCGCACTATTATTTCTTCGTTAAAAAGTTATCCACTGCTGCGTGATGCGCTTCATTTTCCCATAGAACTGAGCACTGACGCGCTTCTTCAATCATTCGATCACGCATAAAGTCCGCAGTCCATTTTCGGATTGCGATTGTTTTATATGCTTTATGAACCGTATGATGAATTTGAGACATTTTTGAAAGAAAATGCAAAAGTCCAGCTTTCGCATCGCCTTCATAAATTTCTGTAGCCCATTTTTCTTCCAATAACTTTTCGGCAGAATGAATTTCCGCTTCGGATAAAAGCCGCAACACTCGATCATGTTTTCCATCTTTTTCAAACAATAACGTCGCGCCGCCCCATCCGGTAGTTATGGCAAGTGTCCCTTGTATAAAGCCGGCTTTTGCTTTCGATGAAATGAGTCGATAATCACAAGCCATTGCAATTTCGCAACCGCCCCCGACAGCGACACCATTCACAAGTGCAATTACAGGTATTGGAAGTGTCGAAAGCTTATAGAGAAGGTCTGCCATTCTGCTTAACATCGGGAACGTTTCCTGGGCTGTACGTAACTTATGAAATTCTGATAAATCTCCACCTGAACAAAACGCTTCATTGCCCGCGCCCGTAATGACAGCAAAATGAATCGCAGCATCACTTTTAACTTGTTCAATAAATTCTTCTAGCCCATCCATGACGGCCGTATTGACCGCATTTCGTCTTTCGGGACGATTAATTGTGAATGTAGCGATACTTTCTTCAATGGTTATTAAATAAGACAAAAGAATTCCCCCTTTTGATATAGAAAAAAGGCCACCGAGAGCCATGGGTCTCTCGGCGACCTTATATAAGCGAGTCTAAATTATTCGCTTATGATTTCTTTTCCTTTGTATTGACCACATGATTTACAAATGTGGTGAGCTAATTTTGTTTCGCCACAGTTATCGCAAGTTGTCATGCCGGGAAGTTGTAATTTAAAATGCGTACGGCGTTTTCTTGTAACTGTAGTAGATGTTCTTCTTTTTGGAACAGCCATCTGGGGCACCTCCTTACCAATTACCTATTCGTCTTTCTCTTCGAATAACTTTGCCAATCCAGCAAATCTCGGATCCACTTTTGTTTCCTGTTCTGCTTGGAGTCGAGCATTGTATTCCTCGTCGGTTGCATATGACCAGCCTTTTCCTTTAGCCTCTGTCATGTTCTCGGCATTTTCACCGAAAATCTGGAGCGGCACTTCAAGGAGGACGAGCTCCTCGAAGACAGGGGTTGGATCAACGAAATCACCTTCAACAGGATGAATCTCATCGTTTGTTAACAACATTTCCTCATCCCAACTGAATTGTTCCTCAGCTTCGATTACAAACGGATAGTCAACATCTTCCCACGTCCGGGAACAAGGCAGTATCATTGTACCTTCAAGTCGGAATCGGCACATGATATCTCTTGGGCCGATTGTACAACTTCCGGTGACATGGACTGGCTCGATTTTTCGTATTTCTGGATTCCGTTTTAACACGGAATTTAGGTTCACCGCTTCGTCAAGCGGCATGTCCCCTTGCCTGTATCTCTGCAATTGATTGATGGACCATTTCATGTCGATCACCTCAAGACAACATTCTTGATTATATAATGGGCGAAAAGAGATGTCAAGATAATTTCTTGTCACTTCATCTGCCACATATGTATAATACTCTTTATTATAGCAAAGGAGTGACCACTTTGAAAGCAACTGGAATCATTGTTGAATATAATCCGTTCCATAATGGACATATGTATCATGCCAATGAGGCAAGAAGGACAACAGATGCCGACGTTTTAATTGCCGTTATGAGCGGAAACTTTTTACAAAGAGGCGAGCCGGCATTTGTAGATAAATGGACCCGAGCGAAAATGGCGCTTTCAAACGGCGTCGATCTTTTATTTGAGCTTCCTTATGCGTTTGCAACATCCTACGCGCCTAGATTTGCTAAAGGTGCCATTCAAATTTTAGATGCGGTTCGTTGTGATTCGTTTTGTTTTGGAAGCGAAGACGGAAAAATTCAGCCTTTCGAACAAAGCCTATCTATTATTCATGACTCAAAAGAATATGAACAAAATGTGAAAAATGGAGTTGATCTCGGACTAAGCTATCCAAAAGCATTAAACGAAGCATACAAAGCAGTTACCCAATCGTCCAATATAAAATTGCCTTTTGTAAACTTAACAAAACCGAATAATATCCTAGGCTTTCATTATATGCAAGCGGCATACGAAATCCAGTCCACTATGAAAGCTGCTACAGTTCAGCGGATTGCCGCCCAGTTTCACGATGATGCTGTAAAAGGAAATCCAATTGCCAGTGCAACTGGGATTCGTAAATCATTTTTTGAAGAACATACACTTGATGCCGTCGATACTTTTTTCCCAAGCGCCACGCGGAACTTTTTGGACGAATGGCAGTCTACATATAATTCCTTTGGCAGCTGGACATCATTTTATCCTTTCCTTCGTTTCACCATTCTGCGTGAAGGTCCAGCACGTTTAGCACAAATTGCAGATGTCGTTGAAGGTATTGAGAATTTGATATACCGAGCCGCAGCTAAAAACGATACATTCGATGGTTTCATGCGTGAAGTGAAATCTAAGCGCTATACATGGACACGTATTCAGCGTATGCTCACCCACATCTTCACAGGTTTCACATATGACATGCGCAACCAAATCAGTGAGCCATCGTATTTAAGGTTACTCGGCATGACGCAAAAAGGTCGGTTGTATTTAAATGAAAACAAAAAGACACTAAAACTACCGCTTGTAAGTAAAGCAGCGGCGTTTTCAGGGCCGTCACTCACCTTAGATACCCACGCAGCGGATATGTACGCCCTAGGCATTGCAGGGACTGATAACCGCCTTACAATCGGTTCTGATTATACGACTCATCCAATCTTCGTAAAATGACAAAAGCTTGTAGATATCCAACCGTTCGGAATACCTACAAGCTTTTATTATATTTCTTGTTCAGCTAAATTTGGTTTTTGTTTACGAGTCGGAAGCATATTAAATAATATGTTCAATGCAATCGCGGTTAAACTCCCCGCAACAATTCCGTTGCTCGTGAACATTTGCAAACTGACTGGAAGGTTTGCAAACAGTTCAGGCGCAACCGTGACACCAAGACCAATTCCGATTGAACAAGCAATAATCATCGGGTTTTCTTGTGAAGACGTAAAGGTTTTACTAAGCATTTTTATCCCTTGAGAGATGACCATTCCAAACATCGCAATCATCGCGCCACCCAATACAGCTATTGGTATAACCGTTGTAACTGCGGCTATCTTAGGCACAAAACCAAGCGTAATAAGCATAAGTGCCGTTACTAGAATAACTTTTCTCGATTTAACACCAGACATTTGAGTTAAACCAACGTTTTGTGAAAATGTCGTATACGGAAATGCGTTGAATATCCCGCCTAATACAATCGCAATTCCTTCCGCACGATACCCTTTTGACAAATCCTTCTTCTTTAAATCACGCTCACATATATCTCCAAGCGCAAAATAGACACCTGTCGATTCAACTAAAGACACCATGGCAACGAGAATCATCGTTAAAATAGCCGACCATTCAAACGTAGGAAGTCCAAAGTAAAAAGGTTTCACCATATGAAGAACAGCCGCTTCATTTACAGGTGCAAAGTCGACAATCCCCATAAATATAGCCGCAACTGTTCCAAAGAGAAGTCCTAACAAAATCGAAATCGCACGAATAAACCCTTTAGACATTTTATACAAAATGATAATGAAAAACAATGTTCCAAAAGCGAGCGAAAGGTTTGTTAGCGAACCAAAATCGCTAGCACCTTGTCCACCACCCACATTATTAATAGCGACTGGAATGAGTGTAATTCCAATAATAGTTACAACCGAACCTGTAACGACAGGCGGAAAAAACCGAACAAGATTTCCAAAAAACGTACTGACGAGGACAACAAAAATTCCAGAAACAATAATTGCACCGTAAATAGCGGAAATCCCAAATTCTCCACCAATAGCAATCATTGGTCCAACGGCGGTAAACGTACAACCAAGAACAACTGGCAGTCCAATTCCGAAAAAGCGATTGTTCATGATTTGTAATATTGTCGCTACACCACACATTAAGATATCTATAGAAACAAGATAGGTAAGCTGAGTTGAAGTAAGACCAAGTGCTTCCCCTACAATTAGTGGAACGAGAACAGCACCTGCATACATTGCAAGGACATGTTGGAGTCCTAAAGCCGTCGTTCTAACGCCATTTTTCATTTGAAAGATCCCTCTTCAAAAAATTCGACATTACCATTTTCTAACGAGCGAATATTCGCAAGCGACTCTACACGAATACCTCGTTGTCGAATTTCAGCACCGCCCGGTTGGAATCCTTTTTCAATGACAATTCCGACACCTGAAAGCGTTGCTCCAGCTTGCTCAAGAATATCAATTAATCCAAGGGCAGCTTGTCCATTCGCAAGGAAATCATCGATCACAAGTACTACATCATTTTCAAGAATAAAATCTTTCGAGACCGAAATATCATTTGTTTCATTTTTTGTAAACGAATGTACGCTTGCTGTATATAAATGATCGACTAACGTAAGAGACTTTCTTTTTCTCGCAAAAATAACAGGCACACCTAAATACAAACCCGCCATCATAGACGGAGCAATGCCCGATGATTCAATCGTCAATATTTTCGTAATACCTGAATCTGCAAATCGTTCCGCAAATTCCTTACCGACTGCTTGCATAAGCTCCGGGTCAATTTGATGGTTTAAAAACGAATCTACTTTTAAAACACTGTCCGATAAAACCTTACCCTCTTGTATAATCTTCATCTTTAGTTGTTCCAATGTATTGTTTCTCCCTTCGATTTTCACGGTCAAAAGACAATAAAAAAAAGCCCATAGACCGTGCATCCAATCATGACCTTGAGTGGAGCAATGTCCTTCGACTTTATCGTTCGAAAGGAAATGAAAAGAAAACGTACTGAAAAATTACAAAGCACGTCGCTTTCATTGCTTCTCATAGTCGATTTGTTTACGGCAAATCGGTAGATACTTGCGGGCCATATTCCCGCTATTATATGAGTGAATGTACTATAATATTTTTATTGTACCATGCAAAAAACGTTTTACAATGTTATTTAAAAGTGATTTTTGATTCCAACTTATCTAAATAGTCAAGCGCATCGTCAATCGTTTTAACTGGTACAATTTTCATCTTCGTGTCAATTTTTTTTGCCATTTCTACCGCTTCTTCATAATTCGTTTTTAGGCCCGGATTTTTCGCCAACACTTCTACAGGTAAATCGTCATCCGGCGCAAAAAATATTTCAACCCCTTGACGTGATGCGGCAATTACCTTAAAGTCAGCCCCGCCGATTCTACCAACTGTACCGTCTTCTAACATTTCACCGGTACCTGCAATATTATATCCTTTTGCAATGTCTTCTTCCTTCAATTGGTTCAGTATTTCAAGCGTGAAAAGCAACCCTGCCGAAGGTCCACCGATATTGGACGTATGGAACACAACTTCCGGGTCTGTTGTTAACGTTCGATCTTCTTGAAAACGAACACCTAACCCCGCCTTGCCGTCGCCACCTGGAATATTTTTGACTTCCACCGATAATTCCATGGCCTCTTCATCTCTTTGAAGGGACATTTGCACCGTATCTCCAACTTTCTTGTCGGCGATAAGTGTGTAGAACTGACCTGACTCTTCAAGTTGTACGCCGTCAATTGAATGGATTTTATCGCCAACTTCCAAAATACCATCCGCAGCACCATTTTCTACTATCCCCATGACAAATACTCCGTCAAAATCGATCCCAACAGGCAATCCGGCTTTTTCAAAAGCAATTGTTACTGCATTGAATTGTGAATCGGACATTAACTTTTTCTGTCGCACATTGTATTCCTTATCATTTTCTCCAGACCTTCTGACATTTTCAGCTGGAAGAACTTTTCTTTTATCAGAGAATTTCGAAGCTGTATACGTAAATGGAGTTGCCTTTGCAAGTGATATCGTCATAAGGCTAAATGTGCCGATATCGTCATGATCTCCGCTTCCTACTTCAACAAGTGGGGTAAGATCATAGGCTCCGCCTGGTTTTGATATATACGAATCAAGTGGAAAACCAAAAAACGCAGCAACTATGATGAGTGCAACTACTAGTAATCCGATTTTTTTCTTTTTCATTTTAAGGACCACCTCCATTAATAGCCTGTACTCTCTTTACATATATATTACGTAAGCACTTAAAACTTTTACGGACAACAAACTTTACATATTTTCTGTACAGAATATGAAAGGAGTAGAATACATGAAAAAAATACTACACATAGACATGTACACAGTAAGTGTATGATCAATATGGCACTTGTTTGGGGACTTATACTCCTTTTCATTATCCAACCGGGAATTGCACACGATGGTGCTGTAGCAGGAGCACAATTATTTGTTCGCGCCCTTCTTCCTTATTTGCTTCCATATATTATTCTGACACAGTGGCTTTTAAAGATGCCTGCCTCTTCCAAGAAAAATCCCGTATGGAGGCGATTCGTTAAAGCATTTATTCTTGGTTCATTCGGAGGTTTTCCCGTAGGTGCAATAACAGTTACAGAAATGACAAAAAACGATGAATTAACAAATAAACAAAGTGCGTTACTTCTTGCAGTATGTCATGCCCCTGGTCCTATGTTCATTATCGGATTTGTCGGAAGCGAACTGCTTGGCGACGTTACGACCGGCTGGAAATTACTTATTGCCATTCATTTAGCTAATATTTTCTTTTTCGTCGTAATGACTTTCTTTTTTAAATCTGAACGTGAAAAAAGTGCAATTTCTATTCCAAAAATCAAAAAGGCGGAAGGAATGCCGCTCCTTGAAGCAATAAAAGGGAGTTCAACAATAATCACTCTTATTGCTACAACGGTCATATTCTTTTCCGCTATCGGTACTGTATTGGCGACTGTTATTTCGTCGGCGTTTGATGTAGATACTGGAATTGCTCAAACGATTGCCCTTTCAATATTTGAAATGACGACAGGTGTTCAGTCCGCAACTGACCATTTTAGTCAGTTGCCTATTTTTCCATTTCTTATTGCTGCAATTATTTCAATGAATGGTCTAAGTATTCATATGCAAGTGACTGTAATTGCCAAGGCTGCAAACATTTCTATGATTCCTTACATTTTCGGAAGAGTTTGGAGCGTTTTAACAGTTCCTATCCTTTTTTATATAATTTTTTAAAAAAAGGTCGCCCTATCGTACACAATCGCTTTTTTAAAGTACAAATTTTCGTTTCAGTGCGTCTTCTACTGGTTTAGGAACGAGTACGGAAATATTTCCGCCGTATTTTGCAACTTCTTTCACAATACTTGAACTAAGGAACGAATACTGGTTGTTTGTCATGATGAAAAATGTTTCGATACTTTCATCTAACACACGGTTCATAGAGGTAATTTGCATTTCATATTCAAAATCTGTTACAGCGCGCAATCCTCTAACAACCGCAGTAGCCCCGACACTTTTGGCATAATCAATCATCAAACCCGAAGACGTTTCTACTTCTACGTTTGGAATCGTGGCAGTTACTTCTTTGATAAGCGCCATCCGCTCTTCTACAGTGAACAACGAATCTTTCGCAGAGTTATTCATGATGGCAACCTTTACAACTCCAAAAACCCGCGCTGCGCGCTTTATAACATCAAGATGCCCATTCGTCAGCGGATCAAAACTTCCTGGTACAACTGCAATTTTTGACATTCGTGAACCCTCATTTCTTATATATCGATATCGCGCTATTGCCGTACACTGTGCAATTACTTTTTTGATATAAACCGAACGTTTCTGGTAGAGACATTTTTTTGTCATGTTCACAAATAACAATTGCCCGATTTGAAAGAAGGTCGGCTTCCGCAATTTTTTGTGCTAGTTCATAATACTTTGTTTCAGCATAGGGCGGGTCGATGAAAAGATAGTCTACAATTTTTTCTTGTTTCCGTAATACAACGACAGCGCTTTTTGCGTCTGCTCGTTCAATATGTATTCGATCCGCTAGTCGACTTTTTTCCGCGTTTGCGCGAATAATTGTACATGCCTTCGCATTTTTTTCAAACACAATCGCTTCATCTGCCCCCCGCGACAGCGCTTCTAGTGCAAGGGATCCGCTGCCGCCAAAAAGATCGACGACAACCCCACCGTCAAAATAAGGACCAATTCTATTAAATAATGATTCTTTCACTTTGTCGGAAGTCGGCCGCGTTTCGTTTCCAGGCAATGACTTAAGCGAAATGCCCCTACTGGAACCCGCAACAATCCTCATTCATCATCTTTCCCTTCTCAGACATCACTTTCTGTATAGTTATCTTCCGATTATATTTCGCACTATTACTTGAACAAGCTAATTGTCGTTTATATAAATTCGATACGACCGAACTTATTTCTATAAACCTGTTTTATAATCGTATTCTTTTGCCCGGTCCGGTTTTGCGTTTTCAAAGAACGTTTTGACAAAAGGTCGATAAGAAGGCAATACTTTCTTTACAGAAGGTAGACGTTCAACCTTACTCATAACCGACTCTACATCTTCTTGATCGCAATAAAGAACAACATACTTCATTTTCCTAGATATATAATGAACATGTCCATATTTACGCAATGACTTTGCTTGCCTCAGGTGATGCAGATAGATGATTACGCCTTGTCGATCAATCATAGATTTCCCCTCTTTTCCTATATCATACAATACCATAAGTCCGAAATAAGCCGCAACCTAACATAGCTGACACACTTACTCTTTTGCACTATAATAAAGAAAGTACTTGTAAATGACAAGGGGGATTCATAGTGGGTAGAAAAACTAAAGTAGCCCTAACTGTAGGTGCCGCTGGTATCGCGGCTTGGGCGGCTTCCAAAGCCATCGTAAAACCGATTCCACGAGTAGGTAAAAAGGCACTAGAATTTGATACAACAATCATTCTTGCAAACCGGGGGGGTTTACTCGAAGCACCCGAAAATACAAACGCCGCATTTTCAAAGTCAGCAGCACTTGGCGTACATGGTTTCGCAATTGATATTCGTCTGACAAAAGACGAAGAAATTCTTGTCTTTCATGACGAATATGCAGACCGTACAACCGATCTTGCCGGTAAAATATCGGACTTTACACTTAGCGAGTTAAAAAATGCCGATGCAGGCTACAGATTTAAAAGCGAAAAAGGTGAATATTCTTATCGTGGAAAAGGCGAACAGCTTCTTTCACTTCGTGAACTATTAAATCAATTCACGCATATGTTTATGAACATTAATCTAAAAGATTCACCGGAAACATATGAGGGCAGTTTAATGCCTTCCAAACTTTGGAGACTGATTGAAGAGCTTGGAGCGGAAGACCGTATCGTTATTACGAGTGCGTATGATGAACAAATCGATCGTTTTAATTTATATGCACAAAATCGTGTTGCAACTGGAGCCGGGGAAGACGAAGTGAAAAAAGCATACGCCGCTTTTACGAGCCAATTTGGGCATCTTTATAATCCACGTGCAGATTTGTTCCGCATACCAGAAAAGCTCGGCGTGTTTCCACTTGGGACCGAAGGATTTATAAAGTTTCTTTTACAACTCAATATACCGACCTATTATGAAAATGTGAATAACCGCGATTCAATGATTCAACTTATTAATGCGGGTGCTGCCGGGTTGATAACGGACTGCCCAACCTTCGCAATGGAAATAATTCAAGGTAACTTAGCGGAGTAGAAATCGGCTAAGTTATCTTGAATTAAGGAATTCCTATAGCACAATAAAACTGTCCCATCTACCGGAAAACCTGTAGATAGGACAGTTTTATTTTAAATATAGACTTTTAACACCTAGGCGCTTACGCTTTTCTGATTAAGCCGAGCAAGAGCAACTTCCACCAGAACCGCAACCACTGTCACATGATGAACTTGTAAAAAATGCGCTACCTGCTGGGACTTTTACAGATTCCGAAACGGATCTTGCAACAATTGCCCCGACCTCGTCGAATAGTTGTTGTACATCATTTTCAGCAATTCGAAGCTCGGCAACTTGTTCGTTTAAATCTAGTTCCCGCTTCTGCACACGAATGCTTTTCATTACTATATTGTAATCCGGATGGTACCTACCGAATCTTTGCACTTCTTCATAACGCTCTTTCATGACCGTGAATTCCCGGATTGACTTCGCCAATTCTACATCCGTATAAACGGCTGCATGTGCTTGGCGGTAACTGTCCACTACCTCAGATGAGAGTAAAATGTCAGTAAGTTCTTCCGCATGTTCAATGATGGTCATCCATTCATCCGTCATTAACATAGACGCAACCCCTTTCGTTCATCCCCCATCATAGCAGATTTTCACCTTTCCGTGAATGGATTGGTTATTAATTTTTGACTCCCCCCCATTTGTTTTTTAAATAATGCGCGTATCGCCTCTTCTGCGTCTGAAAACGGGAAAATACCTTCTGCGGTATGTTGAATTTTTTCATGACCTTTCCCTGCAATAAGAACAATATCGCCTGGCATGGCTCTAAATATCGCTTTCCGGATTGCACTTCTTCTATCCGGTTCGACTTCAACCGCGTTGCAGTTCTCCCCAAAACCTTCCACTATATCTGCGATAATAGATAATGGATCTTCGTTTCTTGGATTGTCTGATGTGACAATTACACTTGAGGAATAAAAGACAGCGAGTTCCCCCATTTCATTCCTCTTTCCTTTGTCTCGGTTCCCGCCGCAACCAAAGACCGTTATTAACCGACCTTTGCATACACTCGCCAACGCACGAAGTACCGCTTCAATTGCATCGGGTGTATGTGCAAAGTCAACATAAACAACAACTCCCTCTCTTTCTATACGTTGTAATCTCCCCGCAGGGAGCTTAAGCCGGGATAAATGCGGCAAAATATCATTCAACGCAAAACCTAAAACAAGAAGTGTGCTAATTGCGGCAGCCGCATTCATACGATTGAAATGCCCCGGCATGGAAAGTTGAAATGCCCCTTCGTCTTTTCCGTAACACACCAATGATTTACCTTGAGGGATACACACATCCGCTAAACGATTCTTTCCAAAAAACGTACAAGGACCCTTCGAAAACTTTGACATTTGAACACATACTTCATCATCCATATTGACAATAACTTGTTTTGCATCTTTCAAAAGGATCTTTTTGGCGTTTATATAATTTTCTTTTCCGGCGTGTTCATCGTAGTGATCCGAACCAATGTTCAATAAAATACCTACGTCAATTTCGCAATCCGCCAATCGGTTTGTCGAAAGACCTAGCGAGGACGCTTCGAGGACAATATGTGTCATTCCTTCTTCTTCACATTTTTTTAATAAAGGATGAAAATATTCCGCCGGCAACGTTGTCATTTCCGGTATATTAAATTCCATCTGAATCCCGTCTATAAAAACGCCAGTTGTGCCAATGACGGCGGCTCTTATACCCATACACTTTAATAATTGACCAATAAAATGAGTGACTGTCGTCTTGCCGTTCGTTCCAGTTACCGCTATGATAGTAAGCTTACCCGACGGATTGCCTGCAAATCGTGCACATGCATACGATAAAAAGCGCTGACAATTCAAAACTGTAATAATCGGAATCGATGTCGACAAACTACTTGGCAGTGGCCTATCAATGACAATCGCTATCGCACCTCTTTCGACAGCTTCGGCTATAAAAGATGCCCCATCGTCATTTTTCCCCCTTCTTGCTACAAAAACGAACCCGGGTTTGACGTTCCGTGAATCTTCCGTTATTCCACATACTTCCTGCCCAAAATTTTCCCCAATAATTGTACACGGCCAATCATTTAAAAGTTCCGGTAATAGCAGCACCACTCTCCCCTTCCCGAACATTTTTTGTACAAACGAATATATTGAGAGCGAACCTACTTTATCGTATGAGCAATGTCTAACGAATGTCACGAAGAAAGTTGGGAGCCGAAATGATTGTTCAAAAGTTTGGCGGGATTGCGATGAAAGATGAAACAATAAGAATGAAATGCATTGAGCATATAAACATTGGAATCGAACAACATAAGAAGGTCGTTATCGTTGTTTCTGCAATTGGTCGACTTGGCGATCCCTACGCCACGGACAGCCTTCTAGGCCTGAGTCCTGCACTATCTGCAGATCCTGCAGCAAAAGACCTTATTGCTTCATGTGGGGAGCTTATAGCCGCTTCAGTACTCTCAGCGGAGCTTAACAATTACGGAATCACTAATACCGTTCTTCATGGGACGCAAACGGGAATTTTAACTGATGGTGTTTTTGGTGATGCGGCCATTATTCAAATTGACCCTTCCAACATACTGAGTCATCTAAAAGAAACGGATTGTATCATCATTCCAGGGTTTCAAGGTATGGACATAAACGGAAATGTCACAACACTTGGTAGAGGGGGAAGTGATTTGACCGCAGTTTCTCTAGCCTCTGCATTATTCGCTTCACATGCGGAGTTTTTTAAAGATGTTCCAGGGGTTATGACTGCCGATCCACGTGAAGTGGCGAATAGCAAAAAAATTGATTCGCTGAAGATTAGTGAGTTCCTTTCTCTTCTAAACAGTGAACGACCTATTATTCAAAAACGGGCTGCGCTTCTTGCACAAAAAATGGCGATACCTCTTTACATACGAGGTATCGCCGGAAACGAAGACGGAACATGGGTTACACCTTAACATTTCTTTATTGTTGCTTTAGATCTTTCTTATTAAAATGAACGAGGTCCTGTGTATAATACTTGCCATAAGCACCTATTCCTACATGGGTAAAGTTCTTATCAAGTAAAACATTACGATGCGCTGGGGAATTAAGCCAACCATGGACTGCCTCGATTCCATCTACGTAATCCAAGGCGATATTTTCCCCCGCACCTCGATGTTCAATCATGGCCTCTTTTAAACGATCCGTTAAACTATTGGACTCCACTGAATCATAAGACGAATGACCTTCCAATACCTCATTCACACTATTTTGCCGAGCGACAACCGTAAGTCGATAGTCATTTTCGAGTCCCTCTACCCCATACTTTTTTCTGTACCCATTCGTTAGCTCAAATATCTGTCGTTCCGCCGCCCAGTCAACTTCCAATTGTTTTGTAGAAGATGGCACAGGTGGGGTTAACAAATCACCCATATACGTCATTCCATACGGTTGATGAAGGACAAGCGTTTCGGGATCCAAGAACCGTACAGCCACAAGTTTCCCCTCAACCCCATCGATGTATAATTGGGTGTACAAATCTTTATAAATAATTAATAGTCGGTTTTGTAAATCATCACTATTCAAGGAAAATGTATAGACGTTTTCATCAATCACAACGTCTATTTCCGAACCTACAATTGTAAAACGATAAATATCTTGAATATCCTGCCCAATCACAAAAGGTGCAACATCTGCCGTATTTTCTGCCGTGTAAACTTGATTGACTACTCCTTTATCCGTAACGCCTGCCATAAAGTGTAAATTACCTAAATAGACCCACCATTCGTAGCCATAAGCTGAAGGTTCTTTACGGGTTGGTTTTCCATATTTTTCAATCAATTTCTCCGCATGTTCTCCGACAAATGTCGACAATCCTTTTTCCGGCCGTTCTGTCTGTGAAATTGCCGCCCCTACACCTTTATCGGGTACTGGCACAGCCGCCCCTTGCTTAACTGGGGATTCCAATAACTTGTTTTCTTTTATACGGCTATCTGAACAATAAAAAAGTAATAGTACAACAATTAATAAAATAATAATTCTCCAAAATACTTTCATATTTCTCTCTACTTTCAAATGAATTTTATCAGTCCTTTTTTTCTATATAAATTCAACCTTAGTTTTGCTTAGCTATACTTTTTAGATGTAGCCATTCTTTTTAGCCTTATTCTACTGACACAATCTTGTCATTGCAACTATTGCTAAATTGCTCTATTATGGATAGGTATAGGGAAATAGCTGATTGATATATTGAAGGAGGATTCGTAACATGTATATTGAAAATACAGGTATCGAAAATATTATTGCCGACATATCCGTACTGGACGAAATTATGCTAAACAATGATCTTATTCGCGCTGGCCAATGGGACTATGAACGGGCAACATACGACAAGAAATACGTAATGAAAGAAGGGACTTTCTATTTACGCGTTTTCTGTTATACAAAAGAAGGTGACGTTGACAAGCGTGATGCAATTATGATTCTTAAAAAGCCTGTTCTCGGAAAACATTACTATCCACACGGCGTTGAATACGGCGAGGACGAGAACTTTCCAAAAAGCCTTGTAAAAGACTGTGAAGCAACTTTGAAAGCTGTAAATAGTGCATTAACACCTTATAACCTCAAAAAATAATAACGTAATTCATCCAAATCGGAGAACTTCATGTTCTTCGATTTTTTTAAAACTTATTTAAAACTGGCATTTTGGCTAGAATTAGGTAAATGCAAGTTTAAGGGGGATGACTAGTGACAAAATGGCTAACGAAACGCAACTTAATCATAGCACTTAGTATTGCGATCATCATAATAATTTTCATTTATATTATTCCTGTTTCATTACCCATTATTTTTGCTTTGCTTACGGCTCTACTAATCGATCCTCTCGTAAGACTAGCTGAGGATAAATTAAATTGGAAGCGTAATTTAGCGGTTATTTCCGTATTCATCTTTATAATCGGTCTTCTTTCTTCGCTTTTTTACTTTACTGTAACTCGATTAATTGGCAAAATCATCGATTTCACAAAAGCGGCGCCGGAATACTTCAATACACTCGCCGGATTGTGGATTGATGTGCAAGCCAAACTTTTCCAGTACACATCTGGTATGCCCTTAGAAGTTGTCAATGCAATTCAATCCGAATCCAAAGTCATCTTCGATTCCATGCGAACTTCCATATTACATCTGCTCAGTTATGAACGGATTGTATCCTTCGCAACCGATATACCAAACCTACTTGTTAGCTTAATCGTGTACATTATAGCACTTTTCTTATTCATGTTGGAATTGCCAAATCTTAAGAAGATGTTGTTTAGACATCTCACAAATGAAACAGCAGAAAAAGTACGTATTATGATTACAAGACTCAATGGAGTCCTTATCGGTTTTATGAAAGCCCAACTGCTCGTTAGCTTGATTATATTAGCTGTTACATTTGTCGGCCTAATGCTCATCGCACCAAAGTATGCAGTCATCATGTCACTTATTATTTGGATTATCGATATAGTCCCGATATTGGGTTCAATTATCATTTTGGCTCCTTGGGCACTGTACCACTTCATAAGTGGCGATATAGCCACTGGAACACAGTTATCGATACTAGCTATTGTACTACTTGTCATACGAAGAACTGTTGAACCAAAAGTGATGGGTTCCCAAATTGGGTTGTCCCCTCTTCCGACACTTATTGCGATGTTCATAGGACTAAAACTAATCGGCTTTCTCGGATTTTTTGTCGGGCCACTCGTTGTCATTCTATTCACAACGGCCCGTGAAGCCGGAATCATAAAATTAAATTTCAAAATATAAAAAGTGCTTCCACAAGTAAAATTGCGGAAGCACTTTTTTAAAATATATAAGTCGAATTAAAGATTCTAACCTGGGAAAGTTCATTGATGACACTTTACCGAGCCGTTGATTTCCGTTCCGAGCGGACGCTTTCCGCGGGCGGTCCGTGAGCCTCCTCGTCGCAAGCTCCTGCGGGGTCTCACCTGGACGCGCTTTTCCCGCTGGAGTCGTCGCTCTCCACTATAATCAACTAAGTGTCACATGCTTTATTTCAGCCTATATATAGGTTGAAATAAAGAATCCACTAAATCTGGTGTATTGAAATAAGGTATGCCTATTTAGACACCTATCCAGCGAAGGCGACTACTGGGGTAGCCGAAGCGATGAGACTAAAGAGGGATGCAGTTCAATTCCTCCCTAGCGCCGAGCGAGAGAGAGAAGGATTCTTTAGTTTAGTTTATATAGAATAAGTTTTCATAAAACAAAATAAAAAAGATGATTAAAATTGAGCCTAAACTCATTCTAATCATCTTTTCTATTTACTTATCCGTGCATCGTTAACTTTTGGCGTTTCAGTAAATCATTTTTTGTAATCTCATCTGCATTTTCTTGTTCGTGTCGGAACCAAGTCATGAAGATTTTGCCGAGTACGACTACGTAAATAATTTCTTGTATTGTTTTCATCAAAATTCCACCAAGTTGCTGATCATAGACAGGTGGCATATTCGTAAACAGCTCTGGACCAGAAATACCTAGCCCGGCAAGACCTGAAAGCGTACTCGCAGGCACACAAAGCGCCATCGCTTTCAGCCATGCTTCCCCGCTTGTGTATGTATCATACACGGGTACGTCCGCAAAAATAATAAGTGTACACGCTGGCGTGATCAAAATCGCACTTAAAATTATATAACCGATTTTTTTCAAACCGTGAAGCTGTGGTTGTCCTTCAAGCGTATTCACAATTGGCCACCAAAGACATAACGCAGCAAGGAATAACGTCACAGTAAACACAAAGTGAAGTACGATACTCAATTTCACCGCATCCAAAATCATAGGGTAGTGATAAAGTGAAAACATGACACTAAAGACAAGTAGACTAATTACGGGTTTTGTAAATAAACCAATAATCATATTTAACGCTTTTATATCAAAAACTTTTTTCCACATCCAATTAGGAATACCCATAATAAGAAAGGGTGCCACCACTAGAAGCAGTATAGCCATTTGCACCATATGAACGGAAAATAAAATGTGACCTAGCAAATCCACAGGCGAGCCTTTTATAATATATAAAAGAATCATTCCGCTTAAAAATAGGATGATTTGATTTTTAGTTACGGGTACCGAGCCTTCGAATCGATCACGCCAAACAACGGTTAAAAGAAAATACAATAAAACGAGACCAAGTACTATCAAGAAAAACCATGGACTCCATAAGGCACGAAATCCGAATATACTTAAAGGCATCATTGCCCTCACTCCTTCAATTATGTCTAATACTATTATAAAACGTACTTTAGTTTAACTCAATGGACGATGTATGACAATTGAAAAGAATAGGAAAAAGCCTGTGGAAAATGAAACATCCACAGGCTTTTCATATTGGTGATTACCACCATACAATAGTTACAAACGTCAGGACAACAAGAAAAGCAAGTAGCACACCAGTGTACATAAACATTGCCGGTGTATCATGTCCTTTTTCTTGCATATGCATGAAGTAGTACAATTGTAATCCAACTTGAACTCCAGCAAACAACAGAAGCGCAGGGATTACAAAAAATTTAGAGAACCCTATTACATCGGCATTATATGCCATAACCATTGTAAAAGAGACTAGCGTTAGGAAAATCATTAAAGAAAACATGACTATCTGACTACGCATCGACTTTTTTGCGCGTCTTCGACCAAGTTCAAACTCAGCAGGTGACTTTTTGTAAACTTCAACGTTCGCCATATTAACCAATCACTCCCATCAAGTAGACTACAGTGAAGATGAATACCCAAACGACATCAATAAAGTGCCAGTATAGTGAGAACGTGTAAAATTTCGGTGCGTTATACAAGTTCAATCCACGCTTTGAATTACGTAAAACTAGAAGTGTAATCCAAACAAGCCCAATTGCAACGTGGAAACCGTGAGCCCCTACAAGTGTAAAGAACGCAGAGCTGAATGCACTGTTATTAAATGTGAATCCAAGCTGAGCATAGTGAGAGAACTCATACACTTCGAGCATAAGAAAACCAAGACCAAGGAATGCAGTAATTACAAGCCAAAGTTGCATTTTCTTAAAGTTATAGTTTTTCATATGATACATCGCGAATACACTCGTTAATGAAGATGTTAAAAGCAGCATCGTCATAGCAAATACAAGCGGAAGTTCATATAGTTCTTGTGTAGAAAAACCAAAACCACTTGGACCTTTGTTTTTCAAAGCAAGATATGTCGCAAAAAGTGTTGCGAATAGAATCGTCTCTCCACCAAGGAAGAGCCAGAAACCAATAAATTTGTTTTTCGCTTCAAGCGTTGCTCTTTCAGGATTATCCGGCCACGTCTCAGGGGTGAATTTTTTATTCAAATCCATTAGTTATTTCCCCCTTTACGTTTCATATCTCTTAAAATTTCTTCTTTTGGTACATAATATCCTAAATCATCTTTCAATGAACGAACAGCCATTGCTACAAATACCCAAAGGATACCGAATATTAGTAATGGAAGACCCCATGCAGTTTCTGTGCGGAACATTGCACCAAAGCCTGCAATGAACATTCCGAAACTCATTAAGATCGGTATGATTGAACCATGTGGCATATGAATAGGTTGCACCGGTTCTGCTGGTGTCAAGCCTGATTTATTACCTTCCATTTTTTCAATCCACACCGTGTCAAGTCCGCGGACAAGTGGTGTTTGTGCAAAGTTGTAATAAACTGGTGGTGATTCAATCGCCCATTCGAGCGTACGTCCGTCACCCCAAGGATCATTAGCTACGCGTACATTTTTAACTGAAGTGATAACAATATTGTAAAGCAATACAATTACACCAATCGCCATTAGAAGCGCTCCCGCACTACTAATTACGTTCCCCAGGTGCCAACCTTGCCCGTCCATGTATGTAAAGACGCGACGTGGCATTCCCCAGAAACCTAACCAGTGTTGGATCAAGAACGTCATATGGAATCCAATTAAGAAGAACCAAAACGTTACTTTACCAAGTGTTTCATTCAACATTGTACCGAACATTTTCGGCCAATATAAATGTGTTCCTGCAAAAATACCTAACACAGTACCACCAACAATTACGTAGTGGAAGTGAGCAACAACAAAGTACGAGTCATGTAATTGGTAGTCAAGGGGTGCAGTACCTAACATAACACCCGTAACTCCACCCATAACAAACGTCGGGATGAAACCTAATGCATAAAGCATCGGTGTCGTTACTTTTATACTTCCGCCCCACATTGTAAGGAGCCAGTTAAATATCTTAACTCCAGTAGGAACGGCAATAGCCATTGTTGCTACTGAGAAGATTGCGTTTGCAGTTGGTCCAAGACCTACAGTAAACATATGGTGAGCCCAAACCATGAATCCTAGGAATCCAATAAGGACCGTAGCGAAAACCATCGCCGAGTACCCATATAAACGTTTACGTGAGAAAATCGAAAAGATTTCCGAGAAAATACCAAACGCTGGTAATATCAAAATATAAACTTCCGGGTGACCAAATATCCAGAAAATATGTTCCCAGATAATCGTGTTTCCACCCATCGTATGGTCGAAGAAGTTACCTCCGAACAACCGATCGAATGTTAAGAAGAATAATCCAACCGTAAGTGGCGGGAATGCGAAAAGAATCATCGCTGACGCAACAAATGTAGTCCACGTAAAGAGTGGCATACGCATATACGTCATTCCTGGTGCACGCATCGTAATTATCGTTACAAGGAAGTTAATCCCCCCGATTAGCGTACCCCCACCGGCAATTTGTAACCCTATTGCATAAAAATCGACACCGTGTCCTTCAGATGCAAGGGAAAGAGAAGCATATGAAGTCCATCCCGCATCAGGAACTTGACCAACTAGCCATGAAACGTTTAGGAATAGTCCCCCGAAGAAGAACATCCAAAAACCTAGTGAGTTTAGAAACGGAAACGCAACGTCACGAGCCCCGATTTGTAGGGGCATGACGACGTTCATAAACCCAATTAATATAGGCATAGCTGCAAGGAATATCATTGTTGTTCCGTGCATTGTAATTAGTTCGTTAAAAGTTCCGGCACTAACAAAATCACTATTCGGCTCTAAAAGCTGTATACGAATAAGAAGTGCCTCTATTCCACCTACGAGGAAGAAGAATCCCCCACCAAGGAGATAAAGGATTCCAATCTTCTTATGATCGACTGTTGTTAGCCAATCCCAGAGTGCCGAGCCAAAACTTCTTTTTTGAGCAACTGAACTCACTTTGTTACCTCCTTTTCAAATTCACGTTAACTTACTTTTCAACTGTTAGTCCCATTAAATAAGCAGCAATTGCATCCAATTCACCATCAGATAATTGCTCAAATGGTGGCATTTTGTTACCTGGTTTGTAATCCTGTGGACTTTTTATCCACTTTTTCAAATCTTCTTCTGTGTGATCCATGAAACCTGCAACTCGGTTACGGTCACCGAAAGCCGCCAAGTTCGGACCTTGTGCACCTGTTTCACCAACACCCGAAACTGCGTGACACCCGATACAACTTTGAGCAAACAATTGCTCACCTTGATCTGTAGATGCTGCATCTGCTATAACACCCTCGGTTGCTTGCATTGCAACAACCCAATCGTCAAACTCTGCACGTGGCATCGTTTTCACTTTGAAGTCCATAAGTGCATGTGACGGGCCACAAAGCTCAGCACATTTACCGTAAAACACGCCGTCCTTCAAGTCTTTTGAATCTTGTTCGAAGACTAAGTAGAACTTATTGACGTTCTCAACGTTATTATCTAGCTTACCTCCAACTGCTGGTATCCAAAATGAGTGCTTTACATCCGCAGCCATAAGGTTGAAGTATACTTTTTCATCCATTGGAACGACTAGTTCTTGTGCCGTAACAATACCAAGTTCTGGATATTCAAATTCCCACCAGTAAAGTTTTGCTGTTACGTCAACAACTAAGTTTTCTTTATTTCCATCTTCATCGACATGCTCCATTGCTGTCACGTCACCAAGTTTATATGTGAAGTAAACCGTTGGTACTGCAAGCAAAAGAACGAGCATAATTGGAATGACTGTCCAAACCAATTCCAATGTCTTACTTCCCTCAACTTGTTCAGGAATATGATCCTCACCCAATTTTGAACGTCGGAAACGAATGATGGCAGTTATGTAAATTATCATAACCGCTATAATTACGAATAACATAATTCCCGTAGTTAACATGAGCAATGTAAATTGGTCCTGACCTACTTGACCCGCCGGGAGAAGTGTAGATAACTCTTGTTGACCACATCCCGCAAGGAATACAGTTAGAACTGCTAGTAGAGAAAAGAGACGCCATTTCTTGAGTCCTTTCATCATCGCTTAATCATACCTCTCTTTCTGTAAATATTATTTTCTAGTCCCTAAGGACTGATGACCCCTCTATGTGAATTCCTATTCAAAGAAAGAATTCCGATTGTTAAACAAAAAGCGAGAAAATAATAATAGAGACAAATAGTATCGTCATATAATTGAGTGAATAGACAAACATAGATGTCGCCCATTTGATATCATCTTTCGCCTTGAAGCCCCTAAGCGCTAAATAAAGCCATCCAACATTTAGAATCGTAGCTAGCACAAGAAACCCTATACCAAGTTCTGTAAGAAGTAAAGGAAGTGGGAATAAAAAAATCACCCATGCCAACATCGACTTCTTTGTCCTTTCAAAACCCTTCACAACGGGCAACATTGGAATATTCGCGGCACGATATTCTTCTGTTCTACGCATTGCTAGTGCATAAAAATGTGGTGGTTGCCAGATGAACATAATAAGAAATAATGCCCATGCGCCTGCTCCAAGCATTGGTTCGAAAGCAGCCCAGCCTATTAAAGGTGGAATGGCTCCAGAAATACTTCCTACAATTGTATTTTCAACATGCCTGCGTTTAGACCACATAGAATAGAGTACTACATAGCTAAATATACCCGCAAGTCCCCATAGTGCTGCAGCAATCGATGCAGAAAGCAACAAGAGCTCACCTATAACGATAAAAGCGAGTGCGAGTGCCAACACAGCCGGTGCTGAAAATCGACCCGTTACTGTCGGTCTAGACTTTGTTCTCGTCATGACAGGATCAATATCACGATCAATTAAATTGTTAAGCGCCGCCGAGCCTGCGATGATTAACCCCGTTCCTCCTAGTACAAAAAATAGAAGATCAAGGTTTTGTAGAAATCCTTCGTTACTTAATTGTATTGCTAAAAATAGACCAGTGAATGCCGTAATCAGATTGGAATTGACAATCCCGATTTTAATAAGTGCTAAAAAATCTTTCAATAGCGACTTTGTTACGACGTTTGATTCAGCAGACGTTGATATTACGCGACCGTTTGACATATTACCCTCCCTTCAAAGTGATAAGTGAAGACCGCTCTACCTCACTATATCGAAATTCGAGCATAATTTCTATACATAAACAAAATTTACTCCGAATCCCCTCGTTTTTCGACACAGTTACAATAGCATCCTCTCTATAGTAAATCATTTAGAGATGTCATTTGTGAAGTATAAGGGTCTTTTTTATGAACAATTTGTGAAATACATGCTTCTTTACGTATTTCAAGCTGTTTGTCATTGTTTTTTCGCCTTTTATTCGTTATCATCAAAAAAGCAGGGACCTTTAATTGGTGGTCATCATTTAAAAAGTAGGTGTCTTTTTTGAAATACAATAAATACTTGAAATGGTTCGCCGTAGCGTCGACAATCGGCATGCTTCTCATTCTCCTTGGTGGAGCACTTGTCACAAAAACAGACAGTGGTATGGGGTGCGGTCGTCACTGGCCAGGTTGTAACGGCAAACTTATCCCAGACGAAATAACTGCTGAAGTACTTATTGAGTTTTCACATAGACTCGTAACGGGTTCAGTCGGTATACTTATTGTCATTTTAGCAGTTTGGTCATGGAAATCAATCGGACATATAAGAGAAACCAAATTCCTTTCCTTTATGGCAGTCTTCTTCCTTATACTACAGGCGTTAATTGGGGCAGCTCAAGTAATGTGGGGACAAGGCGACTTCATACTCGCCCTACATTTTGGTATCTCTCTCTTATCGTTTGCATCCGTCTTCCTTTTGACCTTGCTCATCTTTGAAATAGACAAAAAGTTCGATGCCGAAAAGGTACGCGTTGGCAAACGGTTAAGATGGCATACAATCGGTGTGACGGTTTACTCTTATGTCGTAGTCTATACGGGTGCTCTTGTGCGCCATACGGACTCAGGTCTTGTCTGTGCTGATTGGCCATTATGTCGCAATGGTAAATTCGAATTACCCCAAAACTTATACGAATGGGTTCAAATGGGTCATCGAACAGCGGCAGCAATCATTTTCATTTGGATTATTATCATTGCGGTCCACGCTATAAAACACTATAAAGATCAGCCGATTTTTTATTGGGGCTGGATTACCGCACTCATCCTTGTAACGGGCCAGGTACTTTCAGGTATGACAGTCGTTCTTACAAGCTTGAATCTTTATATCGCTTTGCTTCATTCATTGCTTATTTCATTACTTTTCGGTTTATTGACGTATATGGTCTTACTTGTTTCACGAAGTCAAAATTCAAAGAAATAGTAATTGGGCTGCCTTTATCTAGGCAGCTTTTTTAGTACTATTTTCTACGGTTCCCTTTTTTAAAAGCACCCAAACACGCATATTTAACGTGTTTGGGTGCTTTTTAGGTTTATCACTCTAATTCAATTAGTAAGTCGCCTGTTGAAATGGATTCCCCTTCAGATACGTATATCTCTTTTACGATACCGTCGAAAGGTGCTTGAATTGTTGTCTCCATCTTCATTGCTTCCGTAATAAGAAGGTGTTCGCCCCTTTTAACTTTCTTGCCTTTTGCAACGGCAACTTGTAAAATAGTTCCCGGCATTGTAGCTGGAATATGTGCTGGATTTGATGTATCTGCCTTTAGATTCCGCACTGTGTCCGATTCCACATTGATATCATCGATAACTACTTCCCGTGGCTGACCGTTCATTTCAAAATAAAGCACGCGAGTTGCATCGGATTGGGGTTCACCAATTGAAACAAGCTTTACAATTAGTGTTTTCCCTTTTTCAATTTCAACTTCAATTTCCTCTCCGAGACGCATTCCATATAAGAATTCAGGTGTCTTAATAACAGACACATCACCAAATTCTTTGTTTATGACTGCATATTCTTCAAACACTTTCGGATAAAGTGCATAAGATAGTACTTCCAAATCAGTACTTGGACGCCCCAACTTAGCGCTTAATTCCTTACCTAGTTTATCAAAATCTACATCTTCAAGAAGTTCACCTGGACGTACTGTAATTGCTTCTTTTCCTTTTAAGATTACTTCTTGAAGTTCCTTAGGGAATCCTCCGTAAGGTTGTCCAATATATCCTTCGAAAAATTCAATTACAGACTCTGGGAAATCAATAGACGTTCCACGAGTTAAAACTGATTTTTCATCCAGATCATTTTGAACCATAAACAATGCCATATCTCCTACTATTTTAGATGACGGTGTTACTTTTACTACGTCACCGAATAATAAGTTCACACGAGAGTACATATTTTTTACTTCTTCCCAACGGCCCCCGAGTCCAACGGCTTTCGCTTGTTGCTGTAAGTTTGAATATTGTCCGCCTGGCATTTCATGTACGTATACTTCAGAATGCGGACTGTTCATGCCACTTTCAAAGTTCTGGTAGTATTTCCGTACATCCTCCCAGTAATAGGACAAACTTTCAAGCGCTTCTACATTCGCTTGAACTTCCCTCTTGCCGCCCTTTAGCGCATAGTGGAGCGAGCTTGCTGACGGTTGTGATGTTAACCCCGCCATTGAGCTTAGCGCAGTGTCAACGATGTCCACGCCAGCTTCAATCGCTTTTGCATATGTGTATATGCCATTGCCGCTTGTATCGTGGGAATGAAGGTGAATTGGTAAATCAGTCGTATCTTTCAACTCAGATATTAGACGGTAAGCTGCTTCTGGTTTGAGTAAACCGGCCATATCTTTAATCGCAAGAATATGAGCGCCCGCAGATTCAAGCTCTTTTGCCATTTTTTTATAATACCCAATCGTATACTTATCTCTTGAATCATTCAAAATATCCCCTGTATAACAAATAGCAGCTTCTGCCACTTTTCCTGCCTCACGCGTTGCGTCAATTGCTACTTCCATTCCTTTAATCCAGTTTAAGCTATCGAAAATTCGGAAAACGTCGATTCCTGTATCTGCCGATTTTTTGATAAATTCACGGATAACATTGTCTGGATAGTTTGTATACCCGACCGCATTTGCCCCTCGGAAAAGCATTTGGAATAGAACGTTAGGAATTTGTTCGCGCAGTTTAACGAGTCGGTCCCATGGATCTTCTTTCAAGAACCTATATGACACGTCAAATGTTGCCCCGCCCCACATTTCGAAAGAGAAAAGATCTGGCATAAGCCTTGCAGATTCAGACGCAATTTCAGTAATATCAGCTGTCCGTAAACGCGTGGCAAGAAGCGATTGGTGTGCATCACGGAATGTTGTATCCGTCAGCAATACGTTGTCTTGTTCTTTAATCCACTTTACAAGACCTTCTGGGCCTTGTTCATCAAGAATTTGTTTCGTTCCTAGTGACGGTGGTGTCAACAAGTCAATCGATGGCTTCCTAACCGGATGAAACACAGGTTTTGACTTTGTTTCAATACCCGGAAATCCGTTAACTGTTACATTCCCAATATATTTCAGGATTTTCGTTCCTCTGTCCAAGCGCGCTGGAAATTGGAATAGATCCGGTGTGGAATCGATAAATCCAGTGTTATATTCACCCGTTAAAAAGTTTTCGTGTTTTACAACATTTTCAAGGAAAGGGATGTTCGTTTTAATGCCCCGGATTCTAAATTCTTGCAAGTTCCGGCTCATTTTTGAAGCTGCTTCACGGAATGTCATTCCCCACGTTGATACTTTTACAAGGAGCGAGTCATAGTGCGGGGTAATTACCGCACCCTGGAAACCGTTCCCTGCATCGAGACGGACTCCGAATCCACCACCCGAGCGATAAACCATTAACTTACCTGTATCAGGCATGAAATCATTTAGAGGATCCTCTGTTGTTACTCGTGACTGTATCGCATAACCAAACAATGGAATCTCCTCTTGCACGGGTAAACCAGCGTCTCCATCGTGAAGGTTTTTTCCATCCGCAATATGTATTTGCGAGTGTACAATATCGATACCCGTTATCATTTCAGTAATTGTATGCTCAACTTGAATACGTGGATTTACTTCTATGAAGTAAAATTGTCCGTCCGCAACAAGAAATTCAACCGTTCCCGCATTAATATAATTAATATTTTTCATTAACTTGACGGCTGCATCGCATATTTCTGTACTCAATTCTTTACCTAAAGAAATAGATGGTGCAATTTCTACGACTTTCTGATGTCTACGTTGAATTGAGCAGTCCCTTTCATATAGATGGACTACGTTCCCATGCATATCCCCTAGAATTTGCACCTCGATATGTTTCGGTTGATTGATGTATTTTTCAACATACATTTCATCCGATCCAAACGCAGATTTCGCTTCCGACTTGGCGCGCTCAAATGCTTGGGCGACTTCCTCTTCCGACTCAATAATTCGCATTCCGCGTCCACCGCCACCAAGAGATGCTTTTACAATGATGGGATATCCATTCGACTTGCCGAACATTGCGACTTCTTCGACCGAAGAAACTGGACCATCGCTTCCTGGAATAACTGGTAGTCCGGCTGCAATGGCTTGTTCACGAGCTTTTACTTTGTCACCAAACATATCCAGTTGTGTAGATGTTGGTCCTATAAAAATGATTCCTTCTTCTTCGAGACGGCGTGCAAATTCCGAGTTTTCAGCAAGGAAGCCATAACCTGGATGAATCGCATTTGCTCCTGAATCTTTCGCAATTGCGATAATCCCTTCGATATCCAAGTAGGCATCGATTGGTTTTTTTCCTTCTCCCACAAGATAAGATTCATCCGCTTTATAGCGATGGAATGATCCACTGTCCTCTGTTGAATAAATTCCGACTGTAGCAATATTTAATTCGGTACATGCACGAAAAATGCGGATAGCAATTTCCCCGCGGTTTGCAACAAGTATTTTATTGATTTTCTCCAACAAAAAACACTTCCTTCTCTACTTTTTACTTTCATATTTTACGAACATCGAGACGTTCATTAATATGCCTAAAGCTAACGATAGCAGAATTAGCGAAGTTCCGCCATAGCTAATAAAGGGCAAAGTCACACCTGTAAGAGGGATTAAGCCCGTCAGACCTCCAAGATTCACAAACGTCTGAATACCTATGACACTACCGATTCCCGCGGCTAGCATCCTTGCATGAGGATCTTTTGCTTTCAGGGCAATCGCTAGTGCACGCAAAACAATAAATCCAAGACCACCAATAACAACTAAAGCACCTAATAGTCCCAATTCCTCGGAGATAACGGCCATTATAACATCTGTATGTGGTTCAGGTAGATAACCCATTTTCTGAATTGAGTTCCCAAGTCCGCGACCGGATATCCCGCCAGAACCTATCGCTATATACCCATTGGCTATTTGATAACCCGAACCTGTTATGTAATCGAATGGATTTAAAAACGCTTCAAGTCTTCCTTTTCTACTTGCAGTCATAATTGTATTCCAATTAAAGTAGAAAAAAGTGGCCACTAAGAACAAGCCCAACGATATATAAGCACTCAACTTAAAAAACGTTTCTTTTTTAATGCCACTTGCGGCCAAAACTGAAAATGCGGCCATAATAATAATCAAAGAAGTACCAATATCCGTTTCCATCATGATAGAAAAAACAGCAAGGGTCAGTATTAAGATTGGCGGACCGATTGACTTATTCAAACTATCAATCGTTCCCGCGTTATATTTATTGGCAAAGACACCCGCAAAATAAATAACAATTACAATCTTCGCTATTTCGGATGGTTGTATACTTCCAAAACCGAGATCCATCCAACTCCGTGCACCGACCGCTTCACCGTAGCCAATTATATGAACAAGTCCCAAAAGAACAAGCGTGGAAACAACAGCAAACGCCATTAAACCTTTCCGCTTGTAATGTTTATAAGGAAAAAAGGCAGCGAATAGAAATAGCGGATAAGCAACTTTAAGATTTAAAATTTGTTCTTTATAAAAATAATCGGGTGCCCGCTTATACTCATTGACAGCCCACATCATACTTGCGCTATAAATCATAACAAGGCCAAATAAAGTTAACATTAGATACGCGAAAAAAAGTGGATAGTCAAAGTTTCGTAAAAATCGTTTACAATACGTCTTCATAGGTGAGAACCTCTTCTTCATTAAACAAAAAACTCAAACCATAAAATGAGTTTGAGTTTTCGGCTTATTTTTTCATATATATATCGTGCAAAACAGTCATTTCTTTCTCCAGTGAAGAAAGAATTTCGTTCCCTTTCACACGTTCGATTAAACCAAGCTTTACCGCAAAATCAATTTCACGAGCAAGACCAAACATCTGGGTGTCTAGCACTTCTTCATATAGCGGACACTGCGGCATCGTCAAATGATCCATCTGTACTTTAATCAATTGTGCAATCTTATCCGCATCAATTTGAAGTTGCTTCATCGCTTTTTCTTGATATGTTTCTTGTAGCCCTGTCTCCATGAGGACGCCCCCATCAATCATTTATTTCTTCTCATCGATTATTTATAAATTGTATCTTTTGAACCTAGAAATTGCAAGTCTTTCCCCTTTGAAAACAACTATCTATCTCGAAAGCTTTTCCCCATTGCTACAAAGCGTTATACTATAATCAAACGGTTTATTTATCTGAATTCAGATAAAGCCTCCGGCGGATGTCACAGATTTTGAATTGTGCCTGCACAATTCAAAATCCAGACACAATTACGCCGGGGCGTAATTGATAATTAGGAGGAAATGCAATTGCAAACAGTTATTCCGATTAAAGGTAATGTACGACATAGTATAACAATGGATCCCGGGATTTGGATTTTTGATGATCGCCGAATCGATTTAGAAACATTTTTCACGGGCGGTCACGTTGAAAGAGATGAAATGGAAGAATATAAAAAAAGTATGGGTAAACATTGGTCTCGTGAAATAATGGAAGGTGCAACATTTCCACCTACGTTAGAAACTGAAAAACAATTTGAGGAAAAAAAAGTTATAACCGGGACATACGGAATTTACTTAACTCATTTTCTGAAAAATACAGAACCTAACGAAGATGCTAGCTTCCTTCATTTCGAAACTTCGGTTGGGGAAAAACACTCCGTTCCAATTGCAGACGCGGAAAACATCATTTTAAAATATTGCGAAGATGGTAAACCTCTTTCCGAGGATGGTCCCGTTCATATACTTTACAAAGACGGTTCAAATATCGATGCCCCGATTCGAAATATTGTTACAATACATGTTGAATAGGAGGAAATCCAATGCGAGTTAAATGTGTTATCTGTGACGAAGTTGGACAACTTCCAGACGAGGCTCCTTTAGCGAAAAGATTGAGGAACCGACCGATTCACACATATATGTGTCCATCATGTTCGGAGCGCATTTCTGAGAAGACAGTTGCCCGAATTGCAACAGGTAACTTTAACTTCCGACGTAGTTCCCACTCAATCGAAAAAAACTTTTAAAAAAAAAGACTTCTTCGCAATTAAGCGACGGAGTCTTTTTTATCACCTTTATATTCATTCATTCGGCGGACACGGTAGATAATCAAAATGAGTGCCGCCACGATAAGTCCTTCCACGATGGGAAGAAAAAACGCGAGAAACGTTAAAACTAGGCAACCGATAAATAAAAATGTATAGATAAGCAAACTTTGCAATGGCTTCAAGTTCTTTGCAAATCCAAGCTTATAAACGATTGCTGACATGAGGAAGACAAGAGCAAACAGTACGTATCCGGCAGTCGTATAATCCATCCCACCACTACTTGTCGTCGTTCCAAGAATTTCATAAACAAAGCGTGAAATGCCTGACATACGACCAAATACGAATTCTGTTTCCGCAACACTGGCGCTCATTCAACACATCCCTTTCATAGACTATTAATCAATTATGCCTTGGCGTAATTGCGTTCGGATTTTGAATCGAGCTTGCTCGATTAACTCCTTTCAAAATCCGTGACATCCGCCGGAGGCTTTATCTGGATTCAGCTGGAATTTGAACTCCTGCTGAATTCAGATGAAATCAGTCTTTAGATTTCGCCTTTTTCGTAACCCGCTCACGTTCACTTTTCCCAAGAATCTTCTTCCGTAGACGGATAGATAATGGAGTAACTTCACAGTATTCATCATCGTCAAGGTACTCAAGTGATTCTTCAAGCGTCATAATACGTGCTTTTTTGATAGAAACAGTTTGGTCTTTATTCGCTGTACGAATATTCGACTGTTGTTTCGCTTTTGTTAAGTTTATTGTTAAATCTGTATCGCGGTTATGTTCCCCTACGATCATTCCCTCGTAGACTTCTGTACCTGGCTCAACAAAAATGATACCTCGTTCTTCTACATGCAGAATACCATAAGGAGTAGCAGTTCCGTTCTCCATAGATACAAGAACACCTTCTGCACGTCCACCAACGCGTCCTGAAGACATTGGTTGGTAACTATCGAATGTATGGTTCAAAATACCATACCCTCTAGTCATTGTAAGGAATTCAGTTGAATAACCAATTAGACCGCGTGCCGGTACTATGAATATTAAACGTACTGTCCCAGATCCGCTATTTACCATATCAATCATTTCACCTTTGCGTGATGCAAGGGATTCAATAACTGTACCCGTATGTTCTTCCGGTATTTCAATTTGAACACGTTCGACCGGTTCACATTTCTTACCATCGATTTCACGCACGATAACTTCTGGTTTAGATACTTGAAGTTCAAAACCTTCACGGCGCATATTTTCGATTAAAATCGACAAGTGTAATTCTCCACGACCCGATACGATCCATGAGTCAGCTCCTGTCGATTCAACACGAAGCGATACATCTGTTTGAAGTTGTTGGTTAAGTCGTTCTTCAATTTTTCTTGAAGTGACCCATTTCCCTTCACGGCCCGCAAAAGGACTGTTGTTGACAAGGAAAGCCATTTGTAATGTCGGTTCGTCAATATGAAGCGCAGGAAGAGCTTCAGGATGTTCAGTTGGACAGATCGTGTCACTGACGTCGATTCCTTCAATTCCGGATATAGCAATCAAATCTCCAGAAAATGCTTCTTCAATGTCTACACGTTTCAATCCTAAGAATCCAGACATTTTAGTTATACGATGGTTTTTTACTTTACCATCACGTTTAATTACCGAAACTTGTTGACCCAATTTCACCGTTCCACGGAACACTCGTCCAATTCCAATACGACCGACATAATCGCTGTAGTCAAGAAGGGATACTTGGAATTGAAGCGGTTCGTCCCTGTTATCGATTGGTGCCGGAATATGTTCAAGAATTGCATCATAAAGAACTCTTAATGTCTCTTCTTGGTCAGCTGGATCTGAAGTCAGGCTTGCTGTTCCGTTGAATCCAGAAGCGTAAACGACTGGGAATTCCAATTGCTCATCATTTGCTTCTAGTTCGATGAACAATTCAAGCACTTCATCGACAACTTCATCGGGGCGCGCGAAATCGCGGTCAATTTTATTGACGACAACGATTGGTTTCAAGTTTTCTTCAAGCGCTTTTTTAAGTACAAAGCGTGTTTGTGGCATACATCCTTCATATGCGTCAACAACAAGAATAACCCCGTCAACCATTTTCAAAATCCGTTCCACTTCTCCACCGAAATCGGCGTGACCTGGCGTATCAAGTATGTTAATTTTAGTATCTTTGTATTCAATTGCCGTATTCTTCGCAAGGATTGTAATTCCACGTTCACGTTCAATTTCGTTAGAATCCATCGCGCGGTCATCAACTTGTTCGTTTGACCGGAAGATACCCGATTGTTTTAACAACTGATCTACTAGCGTTGTTTTTCCGTGATCGACGTGTGCAATAATAGCTATGTTTCTTAAATCATTTCTTAATTTTGTCATGTTTTCACTCCATTAGTCTTTTTTCGCATGGTTAACTGTGTTATTATAACACAAGATGTTACTTTACAATAAACTTTTCCACATATTATGGAGGGATTTTTTTTGAAAGATATCAAATGGGTATTTGTATTCTTCTCAATTGCTGCTATATTATCGATGTGTGCAATTGGTATTTCTATCGCCGAGCGCAGTTTCCCGGGTGCTATTTTGGCAATTATTGCTTTCATTCTCGTTATGGGATATGGCTTCAAAACAAAGAAAAAGATGAGAGAGCTAGGCACATTATAAACAATACACCATTACCAAAAGGGCTTTCCACGTATTCTTGGAAAGTCTTTTTTTCATATTTTCAATTCAATGTAATGTTTCAAAATATGTTCATGCAATTCAGGCCGCGCAATGAGAAATGTTTCTTGCTTCAGTAGGCCTAATTCTTCGCCTCTTAGATTTGTTGCTGAAATACCTACCTCTCGTCCAATGACAAGCCCTCCAGCGATATCCCACGGCGACAATCTTGTAGACATATAAGCATCGAGGCGACCCGTCGCAACATACGCAATCTCCAATGCCGCTGATCCATATGATCTCGTTCCCCTGCACTCCAATACAAGCTCGGTAATCTTATGATGATTTAAAGCCCGGTTTGGTACAACCCATTTTGCGTTCACACCAATAATTGCATCGGTAATCAGCTTTGCCTCCAATTGCGGAAGTAATTCGTCATTATAATAAGCGCCTTTCCCTTTTGCCGCATGATACAAATCGTCTTGCATTACATCATAGATATACCCTAACATTCCGACGCCATCCACATATATGCCAAGGGAAATAGCAAAATTACGTTTTTGGTGCACAAAATTCATCGTTCCATCGATTGGGTCTAAAATCCAAGTAACCCCATCAAGCGAAGTGACGACATCGCCGAAACCTTCTTCTCCAAAAACTTGATGCGTCGGAAAATCTTTTTGAATTCGGCTAATGAAAAATTGCTCGATTTCGCGATCAATATTCGTTACGAGGTCATTCGCATTCGATTTCGAATCAATCTGTATATGGCTGAAGAAAGAAACACGTATTTTATGACCTGCTTCTTTGATCAATGATTTGGCATAACGGTCAATCGCATCCAAGTTCATCGGCCTCAATCCCCCTGATTAAGTATACTACAAATTAAGTATAACGAAAAAAGCACCCAATAACACGGTTTCCGTTTAGGAAAGTTGTGTTTGGATGCCCTGTTTGCTAATTTTTTTGCAGTTACTCGAACCCATTCAAAGTCTCCAATTCGCGATGAATCTCTTTTAACCTACGTTTACTCTTCATTTTTTGATTTGCATCATCCCGCACAATTGCGTCATGCAATGTGGCTAACTCATAGTCAATTTCCAAATGAAGAAGCTTCACATATTCCTTCTCAACATCCGCTTTTCTAATGATGTGCACAACCTGTTTCATAATCGACACCCCTCGTTTCACATTATGGATTAATACTCCCCCAGTTATAGATACAATATGCAGCTTCAAACCAATTGTTCTGGTCATAAGCCTTCTTATTCTAGATTATTCCCTTATTTCTGTTATGATAAACGTATCAATTCAAAGGTGGGACTAAATTTGCATAAAAATTTTTGGACGCTTGAAGACTTCGAAGTTTTCTCGATTGACGGTCTGGAAAATCGCATGAACGCACTTCAAGGTTTTATCCAACCAAAATTCCATATGCTCGGAAGACAATTCTCGGATCGTCTTTCCTCCTATGGTACTGATGAGTTTTTCCCACATGTTGCAAAACATGCACGAAGAACAGTAAATCCACCAAAAGATAGTTGGGTTGCTTTCGCACCAGCAAAACGGGGTTATAAAGCACTTCCACATTTCCAAATTGGATTATGGGGTACACATCTTTTCATTATTTTAGCTGTGATTTATGAAAACCCAGATAAAAAAGGAATTGCGGAGCGCCTTGACCAACATAAAAAAGTTCTAACATCTCTTCCAGATACATATATTATTTCCGGTGACCACATGAAACCTGAAGCTACCCAAATTGGCGATGCAGGTGCAGATGGAATTGAAAAACTTCTGGATCGCTTACATACAGTAAAAAAAGCGGAATTCCTCGTCGGACGTCACCTTTTACGTGAAGATGCGGTCAAAATGACTGAGGATGACTTTATAGCTTATGCAGAAGATACATTCGACCGACTCCTACCAGTTTATGATGTCGTAATAGGAAAAATGTAAAAAACACAGGGCAAATTTTGCTCTGTGTTTTTTCATACTTTTCCTTTAATCATCTCTTCATCTTTTAGATCCCTAGCTGCACTCACAATCGAATAACTACTATAGCCACTTACTTTTTCGAACTCCTTAAATAATTTCTTTTCCTCCGATTTAGAAGGCACGATTTCTTTAAATGCACGATATGCCCCCATAAACTTCACCCGGCTAATGCCTGTTTCATAGGCCTTCTCCACCGATTCATAAAATTCCATCACTGTTACAAGCTCTTCAACTGTCCAGTCTTCGACAATAGGATAATTATAATCCACCCGAAATAATCCCCTTTACTCGTTAAAATTCCACCCGTTTCGAATCTGTTCTGCTTCATTTACCATTCTACCGATTAATTCTTCAACAGTCGGATTGTCCTTAATAAGGCCAACGACTTGTCCTGCCCAACCGTAACCACTTTCAACGTCCCCATCGTGAACAAACTTACGGTTTGTTTCTCCACTTATATAACTTTTCAATTGTTCATACTTCGCACCTTTTGCTTCCAAAGCAAGTATTTGCTCCGTCCAAGGCCCTTTAAGAGCCCTTGCAGGTGCACCAAGCGTTCTTTTGATCACTGTAGTTCCCGTCTCACTGCTCGTCATTAGCGCGTCCTTGTATGCATCTGATGCGTGAATGCATTCTTTAGTAGCTATGAACCTTGTGCCCATTTCAATTCCTTCCGCTCCAAGTGCATGGGCCGCCATCCATCCGCGCCCATCACCTATCCCTCCTGAGGCGATAACTGGTATCGACACACTATCGACAACTCGAGGCACAAGCACCATCGTCCCAACATCATCACGACCAAGGTGACCTCCACCTTCCTGACCTACAACCATTACTGCGTCTGCACCTAACTCTTCTGCTTTTTGTGCTTGTCTTTTTGCGGCAACGAGTACGAGCGTCTTTACACCCTTTCCTTTTAGTTGGTCAAAAAACGGCGTCGGATTTCCCCCTGTTACCGACATAACTTTAACGCCTTCTTCTAATGCAACATCTACTAAATGCGAATAAGGACGTCCATGCTGGCCAATTGCAAAGTTTACACCAAACGGTTTGTCTGTCATTTCTTTCACTTTTTTTATTTCTGTACGTAGTGCATCCGGAGAACTTAGGCTCATTGCTGTAATTTGACCAAGCCCTCCCGCTTCAGATACAGCAGCACAAAGATCCGCATATGCAAGGTAAGCAAGCCCGCCTTGAATAATAGGATACTGAATGCCAAGTAGTTCAGTTACTCTTGTTTTCCATTCCATCAAAAACACCCCTTATATATGTATATATTCTCAGTCGTTCCAAAAAACCCTTTTTCTATTTATTGCTCGATCCCTTTTATCGTTGCCGGGTCAATCATTTCATACCCTTTGGCACGCAACCCTTCAACAATGTCTTTTAACGCATCCGCCGTCCACTCGCGGTCATGCATAAGTAAATTCGATCCATTGCGGAGTAATTCCGTGTTCACCATAATACTTGTCAAAGCCGCTGCATCCATATATTGTTTTTCCCAGTCATATCCGTATGACCAGTTCATAAGAAGCATACCGTCCTCTTCGACCAATGCTTTACTAAAATCTGTATTGACACCGAATGGTGCACGGAAAAACTTTGGACGCTCGCCCGTTACTTCTTCAACCGTGTTACTAACAAAAGAAATCTCTTCCTTTTGTTGCTCTTCGTCCAACTGTTTCAAATTCGCATGCGTTTTCGTATGATTGCCTATCGTGAACCCCATATCATAGATTTCTTTTAAAATCGCCTTCTCTTCGTCCGTATCAATAAAATGACCATTGACAAAGAAAATAGCTGGAGCATCCAATTTTTTTAATGTCTTCGCCATATCAAGCGCTCGCTTGTCCGGCGCATCGTCAATCGTTAAGAGAACGGCTTTTGGATTCGCGTCTGAAATCGGTTGTAAATCCCAAATCGCATTTAATTCATAGAGCGGGATTATTAGTTCTTCAATTTCTTCTACGATTGTTTCATCTTCGAAGTTTACTTCTTTACCGCTTTCGGCGTTTGGTGTTTCTTGACTTTCATCTACATTCTTCGGGGATGAAGTATCATTCGAACATGCCGCCAACAGAAGACTCAATAGTATGATTATGTATAATAATTTCAGTTTCACCGTCTACTTCCCCCCTTTCAATGCATTTATAGTAACATGGTATGCCATCCGCTTCAATTACAGGTTCACCGAAAGGTACCAACTACTCCCACTTTAGCCAGTACTTATCTCTAAATTAGTTAACTTTCATTTCAACAATTAGTATTGCTTTTCGAAACACCTTCCGTATAGTTAGTTTATTCCACAAACTAAAGGAGAGGGTTACTTCTATATGAGAGTTGCTAAAATTTCACTTTTAATACTAACTTTAATCTCCTTAGTAATATTTCAAATCGTCAATCGAATGACTGTAAATCCAACTACTTCATCCGGCAACGGGAATCCTGCTCTATTAATTGGTGCGGTACTAGTTCCAATTTTCATTTTTATGGTCCTTTTGTGGGTTCGAGTATTGCGTGTGCATTCAGTTCAAGTTCGAGTTTCTGTAATAAGTTTATTAGTCATTTTAACTCATTTAATAATTTCCTTTATCTACTAGTGTAACGCATTACTTAACTACCGGGAGTTCGTAAAAAATGAATTAATCAAAAAGAATGGCAGTGTAGATATCCATTACGTGGAAAGCATCACTTCAGCTTTTGGTATTCACGTAAATAACCAATATTTTAATTTGAACACATTTTTTATGTTTCTAACCTTTTCTATTTTCATTTCAATAGCGTATTACTTATGGGATCTTTTTGAAGAGAAAAATGAAGGAAAGAACAATCAGACGTAAGCGTAGTTATCAACTCCTTTGGATTAATATGGATGTCCACTCTTTTTGGATTAATCTCCACTCTATTGCACAGAATGTCAGCTCTTTTTCTGGATGTCCACTCTATCGCCCCGATTGTCCACTCTTTTCCGATTAATCTTCACTCTATCGCGCGGAATGTCAGCCCTTTTACTCGATTTTCACTTTTTTACACGGATCGTCAGTTAAAAGTAACGCAATTCCAGCAGCAACAGCCTTAAAATCATATTTGTTTAAACAAAAATCGCCTACGCAGCTATTACTAAAGCTTCGTAGGCGATTATGAATTACTTTTATTTTACGATCATGTGAATTGGTTGACCCATAACAACTTCTGCAGCTTCCATTGAAATTTCTGCCAATGTCGGGTGTGCGTGAATTGTCATCGCAATATCTTCAACAGTCATTCCTGCTTCGATCGCAAGACCTAGTTCAGAAATCATGTCTGAAGCACTTTCACCAACGATTTGTGCACCTAGAAGAAGTCCATCTTCTTTGCGAGCAACAAGCTTCACGAAACCGTCTGATGCATCAAGTGCAAGTGCGCGTCCGTTAGCTCCAAATGGGAATTTCCCTGCTGTTACTTCATAGCCTTCTTCTTTTGCTTGTTGCTCGTTTAAACCAACAGTCGCAAGTTCAGGATCTGTGAAACAAACAGCTGGAATTGCCAAGTAATCGACTTCTGATTTTTGACCAGAAATCGCTTCTGCGGCAATTTTTGCCTCATAAGAAGCTTTGTGTGCTAGTTGCGGTCCCGGTACGATATCACCGATTGCATAGACGTTTGGAATGTTCGTACGACATTGTTTGTCGACTTCGATAATTCCACGGTCTGCAAATTTAAGACCCATTTCTTCAAGACCAATTTCGTCCGTATTTGGACGACGGCCTACAGTAACAAGAACGTAATCAGCTTCGACTTTTTTCTCTTCTCCGCCAACTTCATATGTAACTGTAACACCTGTTTCCGTCTCTTCGACGCCTTTTGCAGATGCTTTTAGAACGATTTCTACACCTTTTTTCTTCAAGCCTTTTTTAACAATTTGTGTCATTTGCTTTTCAAAGCCTGCAAGGATATCGTTCGTTCCTTCAATGATCGTTACTTCTGAACCAAGGTTAGCATAAGCTGAACCAAGCTCTGTACCGATATAACCGCCACCAATAACTACAAGTTTGCCTGGTAGTTCTGTAAGATTCAACGCACCCGTAGAATCAATGACACGGCCCGAATATTTAAATCCTGGAATTTCTACAGGACGTGCACCTGTTGCAAGAATTGCATTTTTGAATTTGTAAGTTTGTGCAGAGTCTTCGTTGATTACACGAACTGTGTTGCTGTCAACGAAATAAGCTTCCCCTTTAACAGTGTCGACTTTATTGCCTTTAAGAAGTCCTGCAACTCCGCCAGTCAACTTGCTTACAACACCATTTTTGAACGCTTGAGCTTTTGAGAAATCAAGTTTTACTTCAGTCGCTGTAATTCCCATTGAATCGGAATCCAGTGTATTTGCATAACGATGTCCAACAGAAATGAGTGCTTTTGAAGGAATACACCCAACGTTCAAGCATACGCCGCCAAGTTCACCTTTTTCTACGATTGTTACTTTTTGTCCAAGTTGCGCCGCACGAATTGCCGCAACATATCCTCCTGGACCTGAACCAACAACGAGTGTATCTACTTCAATCGGGAAATCTCCTACTACCATTTTCTCACGCCTCCATTAATAAAAGTTCCGGATTGCTTAGTAAGTTTTTCAAGTGATTTAGGGCATGTTGTGCTGTTGCGCCATCGACCATCCGGTGATCGAACACTAATGATAATGCTAACATAGGTGCAGCTACAATTTCACCATTTTTTATAACTGGTTTTTCTGAAATACGACCAATCCCTAAAATTGCTACTTCAGGGTGATTAATAATCGGTGTAAACCATTGGCCACCTGCAGATCCAATATTCGTAATCGAGCATGTTGCATTGCTCATTTCAGCCAACGATAATTTATTATCTCTTGCTTTTACTGCCAAGCTACTAATTTCTTGAGAAATCGCAAAGATTGATTTACGGTCTGCATGTTTCACAACCGGTACAACTAGTCCGCGGTCTGTATCCGCTGCAATTCCAATGTTGTAGTAATGCTTTTGAATAACTTCATTTGTTTCATCGTCAAGCGAAGTATTCAGCACTGGGAAGTTACGTAATGTGCTTACAAGCGCCTTCACTACATACGGTAAATAAGTAAGTTTGATATCTCTTTCTGCCGCAATTTCCTTGAACTTTTTACGGTGTGCAACTAGTTCCGTAACATCTACTTCATCAAGCAACGTTACATGCGGAGCCGTATGTTTAGAATTAACCATTGCTTTCGCGATTACTTTACGAATACCCGTCATTTTTTCTCGTGTTTCCGGGAATTCACCTTCATGTGTAATCGGTGCTGCAGAAGCCGTTTTCTTCGAAGTAGTTTCAGTTTGTTCCGTTGAATCAGTTTCCACTGCTACCACTTCTACCTCTGTTTGGCCGCCGTTCATAAATGATTCGACATCTTCTTTCACGATACGACCATTTTTGCCCGTTCCTGAAACTTGGCCAATCGCTACATCGTTGTCACGCGCAAATTTACGAACAGAAGGCATTGCGATAATTCTACGATTCGAATCGACGTCTGTTCCAGCTTTTGCTTGAGGAGCCGCTTCTTTTTCGTCTTGTTTCACAACTTCTACTTCTTTTGGTTCTTCTTTTACAACTTCTTGTTCTGTTTCAATCTTTTCACTTTCATAACCAGGTGCGTCGAAAGTGATTAACACATCTCCAACGACTGCAACTGTACCTTCAGAAACGAGAACTTCTTTAACAGTACCTGTGACCGGTGATGGGATTTCCACTACGGATTTATCGTTTTGGATCTCAATAAGCGTATCGTCTTCATTAATCTTATCGCCTACTTGTACGAACCATTTTACAATTTCACCTTCATGGATTCCTTCTCCGATATCTGGTAAACGGAATTCAAATGCCACGCGATTCATCCTTTCTATTTTGACGGTAAATATTATAAATTAAAACGTCAATACTTTTTTAGCTGTCTCTATAATATCTTTCGCATCTGGAAGCCATGCATTTTCACCTTGCGCATACGGGTAGATCGTATCCGGTGCTGTTACACGAAGTACTGGTGCTTCAAGACTTAAAATTGCACGTTCCGTAATTTCAGCAACAATGTTTGCTGCAATTCCTGCTTGTTTTTGTGCTTCTTGAACAACAATTGCACGGTTTGTTTTTTCAACAGATGCAATAATTGTTTCGATATCCATCGGCTGAATTGTTCTTAAATCGATAACTTCCAGTGAGAACCCTTCTTTTTCGAGTTCTTCTGCCGCTTTCAGACTTTCATGAACCATTGCGCCGTATGTGATAATTGAAAGATCTGTTCCTTCACGTTTCACATCTGCTTTACCAAGTGGAATTGTATAATCTTCTTCCGGAACTTCTTGTCTGAATGAACGATAAAGCTTCATATGCTCAAGGAAAATAACCGGATTTTCATCACGGATTGCAGAGATAAGAAGGCCTTTTGCATCGTACGGCGTTGAAGGAATGACTACCGTCAATCCAGGTTGAGCTGCCACAAGTCCTTCAAGGCTATCTGCGTGCATTTCCGGCGTTGCTACACCGCCGCCAAATGGTGAACGAATCGTAACAGGCGCATTGAAGCGACCCGCACTACGGAAACTCATGCGTGCAAGCTGTCCACTCACTGAGTCCATTACTTCAAAAACGAAACCAAAAAACTGTATTTCCATTACAGAACGGAATCCCGTTAGTGAAAGTCCAACTGCAAGTCCACCGATACCTGACTCTCCAAGAGGTGTATCAAATACACGGTCTTCACCAAATTCTTTTTGTAGACCTTCAGTTGCACGGAAAACTCCACCGTTATTTCCTACGTCTTCACCGAAGACGAGGACGTTTTCATCATTTTTCAACTCTGTACTAAGAGCATCATTTATGGCTTGAATCATCGTCATTTGTGCCATTGATTACTTCGACTCCTTTTCAGTGTAAATATCAAGTTGTTCTTGCAGATTAAACGGCATTTCACCTTTGTACATAATATTCATAAAATCACTTACTTTTTGTTTTGGTGCTGCATCCGCTTCTTTAATCGCTTCTTTTATATCTTCTTTGGCGCGTTCAATAACTTCTTCTTCTTTTTCTTCGTTCCAAAGACCTTTTGCGTCTAAGTATTTACGGAATCGAATAAGCGGATCTCGTTTTTCCCATTTGCTGTCCGTTTCTGATGTACGGTAGCGAGTCGGGTCGTCCCCAGCCATTGTATGCGGTCCGTAACGATAGCAGTATGTCTCAATAAGTGTCGGACCTTCTCCGTTAATAGCCCGTTCACGTGCTTCTTTTGTGACTTTGTACACAGCAAGTGGATCCATTCCATCAACAAGGATGCTCGGAATTCCTGCAGCGATTCCTTTTTGTGCAAGTGTCTTACCAGCAGTTTGTACACTGCGTGGAGTCGAAATTGCATATTGGTTGTTCTGGATGATGAATATTGCTGGTGAACGATAAGCTCCCGCGAAGTTAATACCTTCGTAGAAATCTCCTTGCGATGTTCCGCCGTCACCTGTATATGTCATAGCAACTGCTTTCGTACCACGTTTTTGGAAGCCAAGCGCAATTCCAGCCGCTTGAACATATTGTGCCCCAATAATAATTTGTGGTGGGAATACATTGACACCTTCTGGAATTGCGCCACCTTCGAAGTGACCACGTGACCATAAGAATGCTTTTGTTAGAGGGAAGCCATGCCAAATCATTTGTGGCACATCACGATATCCCGGAAGGATAAAGTCCTCTTTTTCAAGTGCATAATGCGATGCGATTTGTGACGCTTCTTGCCCCGCTGTCGGTGCATAGAAACCTAGACGACCTTGACGGTTCAATGAAATCGAACGTTGATCTAAAATACGTGTATAGACCATTCTCGACATTAACTCAACTAAATCCTCATCGGACATTTTAGGATCCGCATCTTTATTGACGATTTCGCCTTCTTCGTTCAGAATTTGGAACATTTCAAACTTCTCTTCAATCTCGTGAAGCGTTTTCACCGGATCGAACTGCTTAGCGTTTTTTGCAGCCATTTCGGCAACTCTCCTTTATCAACTGTATTATGAATCAAGTACGTATGGATTGATACAACCTATTCACTCATTAGTATATCGGATGAAAACTTAATGGTCAAACATAGTAACCGCTTGAATATTTAACCACGAAAGGTATCTGAATAGGCAGTAATCCGACGTCTGTATTAGTACATATATACAACTGTATTATAATAGAATCATAACTTATCGCACTGCAAATAAAAAAGAACTAGCGAGTTTATACACTCCACTAGTTCTAGGACATCTTACTTATCTTTTTTAAAACTTGTAAACATATCTTCTTTTAAACGATTGACCGTTTCTGTCGATTCATTGAATATGTGAACGGCTGATTGTACGATTTCGTTCTGCGTGTTCACTTCGTCAACTTTACTTGTTAGTTCCGGCATATTTGTTTCTTCATTAGTTAACATTTCGTAAAGGTCGGTTTGAATGCTCGCCAATTTTTTATACTCGGCAATGAAGGTTGCGTGTAGCTCATATCGATTCGCCACTGCATTTTTTAGTGCTTCGACTTCTTTTTTGTGTATATCGTCCACTTTACTAATCGCTTCGTCCAAAGATTTCGTAAGCTCTTTCGCTTTTTTCATCGAGGCTTCTTCTTCTTTAACTTCAGATAACCGCTCATTAAGCATTTCTTCTAACTTCGACACTTTTTCTTTAAGTTCTTTCGTTTCTTCTTGCGTCAATTCCATTGCGCTTATAAATAGTTCCTGTTCGGATTTTTCAAGTTCACTTAATCCCGCTTGTCTGTCCCGATATACTTCTTCCGCGTTGTACATTTTCGATAGCGTATCCGAAAGTTGTTTTTCAACGGATTTTCCGAAACTACATCCAGACAAGACCAATGCGCATATAATAACGAATCCCATAATATAATTTTTCAAAAAATCAACCTCCGATTCCTAAATAAACTATATCCGTTTCAAGTTATTAATTCAACCTTGCACTTAATCCCTTTCAAGGTTTTCTCCATTCGATTATACTGTTAGATATGATGTTTATAATTCATACTGAAAGGAAGATTTCCAATGATTTTAATGAAAGATATAGTGCGTGAAGGACACCCATCCCTTCGGAAAAAAGCTAAAGAAGTGAAGTTCCCATTATCGACAGATGACCGAAAAATTGCTGAAGATTTACTGCAGTATTTAAAAAATAGTCATGACCCCGATTTCGTCGAAAAATATAAACTACGGGCCGGTATCGGTATCGCAGCCCCCCAAATAAATAGTTCAAAAAGGATTTTTGCACTTCACATTACTGAATCGGAAGGAAATCCGATAAGTTTTATAGCTATCAATCCAAAAATAGTTAGCCACTCTGTTGAACGAACCTATCTTACCGCTGGGGAAGGATGTCTTTCAGTTGATAGAAACGTCCAAGGTTACGTCCCCCGCTACACACGAATAACGATTAAAGCGTTCGACCTTGAAGGCAATGAATTCAAAAAAAGACTTAAAGGCGTTGCTTCTATTGCTTTTCAACACGAACTAGACCACCTAAATGGCGTTATGTTTTATGATCATATAGATATGAATGATCCGTTTAAAGAGATACCGAACTCAACTCCACTTGAACGCGAGTAGTCTACTCTTGACAGAAGTTTCTGCCAATGGTATAATGACCTCAAGGAGTGATTTGCCATGTATAAACGCCTAAAACGCAAACTGCTGAAACGGCTCAATGGCATACTCGGAAAAAAAACAATTGCCTAACAAATTAGCTCACCTTTACCTATTGGTGGGCTTTTCTTTATTTTCATGATGTGTCATGCTAATATAAAGACTAATGACTTTAATTGAACGTTAAAAAAGGAGAGCAAACGATGATTTACAAAATCTATTACCAAAAAAACATGACTCAAGTACCCGTCCGCGAAAATACAATTAGCATGTACATCGAGGCCGACTCAGAAAAGTCTGTGCGCGAGCTGCTAAAAGGCAAGGAATTTAATATCGAATATATTCAACCTCTTGAAGGTAAACATCTTGAATATGAGCAGGCTTCACCGTCTTTTCAGCTTGAGCAGGTGTAAGTTATGAACTCTATTAAAAATAATGAAACAGCTGTTTTCGCTCTAGGCGGACTAGGTGAAATCGGCAAAAACACATATGCCGTTCAATTCCAAGACGAAATTATTGTTATTGACGCCGGCATTAAATTTCCAGATGATGCATTACTCGGTATTGACTACGTCATTCCCGATTATACGTTTCTCGAACGAAATGTAGATAAAATCAAAGGAATTTTCATCACCCATGGTCATGAAGATCATATCGGTGGGATTCCTTATTTGCTACGCAAAATTAATGTACCTGTTTATGGTGGGAAACTTGCACTTGGTCTACTTCGCAACAAACTTGAAGAACATGGTTTATTGCGGACGACAACAATGATTGCAATCGACGAAGACGACATTATCAAATTCAGGAAAACATCGGTTTCGTTTTTCAGAACTACACATAGTATTCCAGATGCCTTTGGTGTTGTTGTAAAAACACCTTCCGGAAATATCGTCCATACTGGAGACTTCAAGTTTGACTTCACGCCTGTTGGTGAACCGGCTAACTTAACTAAGATGGCCAAAATCGGCGGCGACGGTGTCCTTTGTCTACTATCGGATAGTACAAATGCTGAAATTCCAAATTTCACAATGTCCGAACGTAAAGTCGGAGAAAGTTTGAATGAGATTTATCGTAAAGTCGATGGTCGCATTATTTTTGCAACTTTCGCATCAAATATTCACAGGCTTCAACAAGTCATTGAAGCTGCGCAAGAATACGGTCGTAAAATTGCTGTTTTTGGACGAAGCATGGACAACGCAATTACAATTGGACGTGAACTTGGCTATATTAATGCGCCTAAAGAATTATTTGTCGATACTCAATCATTAAATAAGTTGCCCGCAAACGAAGTCATGATTCTTTGTACGGGGAGCCAAGGTGAACCGATGGCCGCTTTGTCGCGCATCGCAAATGGTACACATCGACAAGTCCAAATACAACCCGGCGACACAGTAATCTTCTCATCTTCTCCAATTCCAGGAAATACGCTCGGTATAAACAAAACAATCAACTCCTTGTTTCGAGCGGGAGCAGAAGTATTACACGGATCACTTAATAATATCCATACATCTGGACACGGTTCTCAGGAAGAACAAAAATTAATGATTCGACTCATGAAACCAAAATACTTTATGCCGATACACGGCGAATATCGCATGATGAAAATGCATACAGAACTTGCGGTCGACTGTGATGTTCTGCAAGAAAATACATTTATCATGGGCAATGGTGATGTACTTGCTTTAACCGCAGACAGTGCGCGTCGTGCTGGACGAGTCCCTTCAGGAGATGTCTATATCGATGGAAGTGGCATTGGCGATATTGGTAACGTAGTCTTACGCGATCGTAGAATTTTGTCAGAAGATGGTCTAGTTATTGTTGTAGCAACGGTTGATATGAAGAAAAACCGTATCGTATCCGGTCCCGATATCATTTCTCGTGGATTTGTTTATATGCGCGAATCCGGCGTCATGATTCATGATGCACAGCGCATGTTATCAAGACAATTACAAACCAAACTGGCGAACACCCCATCAAATATTCCGGCACTAAAATCCGAAATTATTGATGTACTTGGCCCTTATTTATATGACAAAACGAAAAGAAAACCTATGGTCCTTCCAGTTATTATGGAAGTTTAACGAAAAAGATCCCGCAATGCATATGCATTGCGGGATCTTTTTCATAATCGGGCTCCAGCACATAGGAAGAGCAACACTTCTGTGGGAGACAATAACAGTACCAAGATGAAAAGCGTAAGTTCACTCTTTTTCTTAGTGCAACTCTTTCTTTTCAAATCTCTGAATATCGGCGTCAGATCCGATAACAATTAATATATCTTCAAATTCAATTTTTTCAATTGCTTGTGGAGATACAAGAATATGTTTATCACGTTTTATAGCAACAATATTAATACCATATCTTGCTCGTACATCTAACTCGACGAGCGTAAAACCAACAAGTTTTTCATTCGCTATTATTTCCGCTATTGAATACTCTTCAGATAGTTCCAAGTAATCCAGTATGTTATTGGAAACCATATTATTCGCTATTCGAATCCCCATATCACGTTCGGGGTGGACAACTTGGTCAGCACCAATTTTGCGTAGAACTTTTTCGTGATAATCATTTTGTGCTTTTACCGTAATTTTTTTAACTCCAATTTCTTTTAACATAAGCGTCGTTAAAATACTTGCTTGGATATTCTCTCCAATAGCAACGATGACATGCTCAAAGTTGCGAATGCCAAGGGATCTTAAAACAGACTCATCTGTCGTATCTGCGGTAACGGCTTGAGTTGCAATCCCTGCATAATCATCCACTTTCTCAGACGACTTATCAATAGCCATCACATCCGCATTCAGTTCAATCAGTTCTTTTACGATGCTTCCCCCGAATCGGCCAAGTCCAATTACAACAAATTCTTTTTTCATATATACATCGCCCCTGTCCCCATCATAAATGCGACTAGTCTATCATATCCAGAAGTGCATCACAATAGACTGCTAAAAACCCCAATTAAAAAAGTCTAAACACGCTAATAATGCGTGTCTAGACAACAAATCAATCTTTTTTCATTTCACCAAGAACACGATTTACTCGTTTTTCAAGCATTTTCATTCCACTGCCCCCCGCTTGGAAATGGCGAAGTTGACCGTCTTTATCAAAAACGTAGTATGCGGGTACATGTTGGTTATCAAATGCATCAGTTAACTTCATTTCACTGTCGACAAAAATCGGCTGTGCAATATCGTGCTCTTTCGCAATCGACTCAATCAAATCCATATCCAAATCATCTTCCGAACGTGGCATATGAACCGCAATAACATTCAAATCTTCTTTATATTGATCGCGGAATGCATTCACATCAGGCATCGATTCTTTACATAAGTGACAACTAACAGACCAAAAATGGATTAGTGTCGGCTTTTCGCCTACAAGTTCCTCTTTTGTTTTTTGTCCATTTAACCATGCTGTCGCCCCATCTAATTCAGGCATTTGTTCACGTAATTTCATAATATTACCCTCCCAATTTTTAAAAAATCCCCAGTGCCAGTTTATGCATGGGGATTCGTATTATCTATTAGTAATCACACAATGAAGTTGAATTATAGTGTTTTCTGACCTGGTCTCCAGTTTGCTGGGCAAAGGCCACCAGTTTGAAGAGCTTGTAGAACACGTAGTGTTTCGTCAACATCGCGTCCGATGTTATTGTGGAATATTGTTTGGTATTGAAGTTCACCTTCAGGGTTGATGATGAATAGACCGCGCAATGCAATCCCTTCTTCTTCAATCAATACGCCGTAATCGCGTGAAATTGAATGGTTTGTATCTGCTGCTAATGGATATTTTAACTGCTCAAGACCATTATCTTTACGATCTGTATTGATCCAAGCAAGGTGCGTGTGGATCGTATCAGTTGAAACACCGATAATATTCGTATCTAGATCTTCGAACTCATCATAACGGTCAGACATTGCTGTAATTTCCGTTGGACATACAAATGTGAAGTCCATTGGATAGAAGAACAATACTGTCCACATGTCATTTTTCATGTTTTCTTCAAGGCTTACTTTACCGAAAGATTTATCTGCCATAACAGCATCCATTGTAAAGTCTGGTGCCTGTTTACCTACCATACGATTATTCATTTAAAAATCCCTCCAAAGCTTCTTTTGTGCCAGGTATTTTCCTATCCCGCACAATCCTTATTCAGAATATCAAAAAAACCGGTCCAATTCAAATAGAGCGCCTTGTCCATCTAACGCCCAATTCTAATATGTGGCAACTTCATGTCATGTTAATTGCAATTAGAAGGTTTGGCAGGACGACCAAGACAGTCTTCGCAATTGGGATCTTGACAAAGGTCTTGACGCCATTCATCGCATGCAGGGCAAAAAAGACTATCGTGTTCGTCGTTATAACCTAACGGATCTAGACATTCTTCACAGTGAGTACTCAGTTCATGTAACTTAAGAATTTTCCCGTTTTTCATAAGGAAAGTTCCTTCAATTTCTTTTCTTTTTAGTAACGGTTCGTCAGGTAGACCCCAATCGAAACCAAAATCTTTCATCGTCCATTTACGCTCGTTTGGATCCATATAAAAATACTTCTTTTTCCCCACGTTTAGTCCCCCCTTTATTCGCTATATTGTACCATAAACCGCAACAAATTCCCTTGCCAAAAGATCATTTTTATTTTTGAAGACACATAAAATTAATTTATTTTTATTTTTTAAAATACCTCTTGATTTTTTAAATTACAATTTCGTATAATATAAAAGGGTTTTCAGTAAACTTCAAGTATAGTATCAATAAACCTAAGCTAATATTGCGAGGAGAAGCATTATGGAAATTGGAAGTAAAATTAAAAGCCTTCGTTTAAAAAAAGGTCTTACACAAGAAGAGCTCGGAGAACGAACTGATTTGACAAAAGGACATATCTCACAGTTGGAACGTAATTTGAATTCCCCATCGATTGAAACATTGTTCGCTTTATTGGAAGTGCTTGGAACGACGCCAAAAGAATTTTTCGACGAACCGAAAAAAAATATGAAAGTTGTCTACACCGACGACGACCAGACACTTCATACAGATACAAATTTGAAATACAGTATCCGGTGGCTTGTCCCCCAGTCAAACGAAAATGAAATGGAACCTGTTCATATCACTTTCAACGAAAAAGGTGAGTTCAAAAAATTTGAACCTTCCCTTGCTGAAACGTTCATATATGTTCTACAGGGAAAAGTAGCACTTGAAATCGGCAGTACACTTCACATCGCCAAAAAAGGTGATGCCGTCTATTATGCCGCATCTGAACATCACTCGATAGCGAACGCAAATAATGGAACAAGTGAAATACTGCTTGTCGCAACAGAGTCCTATTTATAATCAAAAACGCAAGTGCATAGAAAAGGAGTTGCTAATATGACAACTATACCGATTATCCGTTTTGAAAATGTAAAAAAAACATATGCCAATAATACAACCGTACTGAAGGATGTTTCTTTCGAAATGGAACGTGGAAAGTTTTACACATTACTTGGACCATCTGGTTGCGGCAAAACAACCATCCTGCGCTTAATCGCCGGTTTTATGGAACCGACGGGGGGAGAAATTTTCTTCAACGGGAAAAAGATTAATAATATTCCAGCGAACGAGCGACAAATAAACACCGTTTTTCAAGATTATGCACTATTTCCCCATTTAAACGTTTTTGAAAATGTAGCATTCGGCTTACGCATAAAAAAAGTTAAACAAAACGAAGTCAAACGCCGAGTTGCCGAAGCCTTAAAATTCGTCAATCTAGAAGGTTATGAATCACGTGAAATTGAAGAAATGTCTGGCGGTCAGAGGCAACGCGTTGCCATTGCACGGGCTATTGTCAATGATCCGGAAGTTATTTTACTCGATGAACCTCTTTCTGCTCTCGATTTGAAATTGCGGACCGAAATGCAATACGAGCTGCGGGAATTACAACAACGCCTTGGAAAAACATTCGTCTTCGTCACCCATGACCAAGAAGAAGCACTTGCCATGTCCGATGAAATATTCGTTATGAGTACAGGTGAAATCATACAATCAGGTACTCCGAATGACATTTATGATGAACCCATTAACCGCTTCGTTGCGGATTTTATTGGCGAATCCAATATTATTCCAGGCACTATGGTTGAAGATAATCTCGTTCAATTTACGGGGAAACGATTTGAGTGTGTGGACTCAGGATTAAATCCAAATGAAAAAGTAGATATTGTCATTCGTCCAGAAGATCTGGAACTCACAACAATCAACAATGGAAAACTAAATGTGAAAGTAGATACACAATTATTCCGTGGCGTACATTATGAGCTGTCCACTTATGATGCGGACGGAAACGAATGGCTTGTTCATTCTACAAAAAAAGCGGAGGTCGGTGTAACTGTCGGTCTAAATTTCACCCCAGAGGATATTCACGTCATGCGTTTGAATGAGACAGAGGAAGACTTCGATGCCAGACTTGAGGCCTATGAGGTAGCCGACAATGAACAATAAACCACTCCGTCCACTGTATACTGTTCCTTATATTGCTTGGATTTTTCTTTTTGTCATTGCACCAATCGCACTTATCTTTTACTATTCTTTTTTTGACTTGGCGGGCAACTTCACCTTTGATAACTATAAAAACTTTTTTTCATCCGTCTATTTAAAACTGACGATTAGTTCATTTTGGTATGCATTTTTAATTACGCTATTCGCTTTGCTTTTTGCATATCCTACCGCTTACTTTTTGACAAAGACCAAACATAAGCAACTGTGGCTGTTGCTTATTATCATTCCATCTTGGATCAATCTGCTTTTAAAAACATATGCCTTTATCGGGCTGTTTGGCCTTTATGGTCCAGTGAACGCATTTTTAGAGACGATGGGAATTGGCAAACAACAAATTCTTTTTACTGATTTTAGTTTTGTGTTCGTCTCTGTTTATATTTTCATACCATTTATGATATTACCTATTTTTAACGCGCTTGATAAATTGAATCCTACCTTAATCGATGCATCACGCGATCTTGGCGCGAACTCATGGATAACTTTTAGACGTGTCGTTTGGCCTTTAACTTTAAATGGGGTGAAATCTGGAATTCAAGTTGTTTTCATCCCTGCCCTTTCACTGTTTATGATTACTAGGCTAATTGCTGGAAACAAAGTAATTACACTCGGGACCGCTATTGAACAACAATTTTTAGTCACACAAAACTGGGGAATGGGTTCGACAATTGCTGTATTCCTTATTTTATTCATGTTTATCATTATGGTATTTACGACGAATAACGATAGGGGGACGATGATCAATGGAAAAACTAAATAAATTACCTAAACTCTATTTGACCGTCGTTTTCATTATTTTGTATTTACCAATCTTCTATTTGATTTTTTATTCGTTTAATTCAGGTGGTGGCATGTCGAATTTCGAATCATTCACGTTTGAACATTACGCGGCAGTTTTTGAAGATACGCGACTGATTGTTATTTTAATTAACACAATTGTTATTGCTTTGTTGTCAGCGCTCGTTTCAACAGCGATTGGCGTACTCGGCGCATTGGCAATTGTTTTCATGCGCAACAAAGCGATGCGAAGTGCCATATTGTCGCTCAATAATATTTTAATAGTGAGTCCAGATGTCATTATTGGAGCGTCCTTCCTTATCCTTTTCACATTAATTGGTGTCAAACTCGGGTTTGCTTCAGTACTTATTTCGCATATTGCATTTAGTATACCGATTGTCGTTATTATGATATTGCCTAAACTGCAAGAAATGAGCCCGACATTAATCGATGCGGCGCTCGACCTTGGGGCTTCCAAACGAGACGTTTTGACACGAGTCATCATCCCTTTTATTAAACCAGGGATTTTAGCAGGTTTCTTTCTTGCCTTGACGTATTCTTTAGATGACTTTGCCGTTACATTTTTCGTCACTGGAAATGGGTTCTCTACATTATCTGTTGAGATTTACTCCATGGCACGTGCTGGTATTACGTTGACGATCAATGCGTTATCCGGGCTTATTTTCTTCATAACAATTGCACTCGTTCTTGGTTATTATGCGATTAGTCGCAAAACAAAAACGCCGCTTTCGGGGGTGAAAAAGTGAAAGGTATTTTACGTGGTGCTTTAGTAATTCTCGTTGTCTCCGCCATCCTATTGTTCGTCAACGCCAAGTTAAATGAAGGTAGTGGACGTGGCAGTAAAGATTCAATTACTGTGTACAACTGGGGGGAATACATTGACCCCGACCTACTTAAGCGGTTTGAAAAAGAAACAGGTATCAAAGTCACGTACGAAACATTCGATTCAAACGAAGGCATGATGGGGAAAATTGAACAAGGTGGCACATCTTATGATATTTCAATGCCTTCGGAATATATGATTGAAATGATGAAGGAGGCAAATCTGTTGCTTCCTTTGGATTATACTCAAATCCCGAACGTTCAACATATCGACCCTTATTTCCTTGACTTGCCTTTTGATCGCGATAATAAATATTCACTCCCTTACTTTTGGGGGACGCTTGGTATTGCATTCAATCCTACGTTATTGAATGGACAGACATTTGAAAGTTGGGATCATCTATGGGACCCGACACTTGCCCAACAAATTGTGCTTGTCGACAGTGCACGTGAAACAATCGGCATGAGCTTGAATTCGTTAGGATATTCATTGAACTCCACAGATCTTAGCGAGTTGCGTGAAGCGACAGATAAGTTAAAAACACTTAGTCCAAATGTAAAAGCGGTCATTGGAGATGAAGTAACACAATTAATGATAAACGGGGAAGCAGCTATTTCCCTTACTTGGTCGGGCCAAGCCGCGGATATGATGTACGAAAACGAAGACATCGATTATATTGTGCCTGAAGAAGGATCCAATCTTTGGTTCGATAATATGGTTATTCCGCGTACGGCGACAAATATAGAAGGTGCGCATGCGTTCATTAACTTCATGCTTAAACCCGATGTCGCGGCACAAAACGCGGATTATGTAGGCTATTCCACACCTAATTTAGCCGCCCTCGACCTTATGGATTCTGAAGTAACCGAGGACGAGCGCTTCTATCCCGACGAAGAAACACGTAGTCATCTTGAAGTATATAGAAACCTGGGCCTAGAAATGCTAGGTCATTACAATGAATTATTCCTTGAATTCAAAATGAATATGAAATAACTTATATAAAAGACACTTCGTTCATAATCGAATGAAGTGTCTTTTTTTGATTTTCTATACACTTCCACGTGTTCAGAGTAAGTGTATTCCAAGAGCACATATGATAATATAACTTAGTAACTCGAAGTAATTTGGAAAGTTGGAATGCGGATGTCAAACAGATCAAATAAGTTCGCTTTATATGTACTTATGTTCAATATGTTTATCGCCATGTCGGGAATTGGCCTTATTATACCCATTATGCCTGAGTACTTGGATACGTTCGGCGTAGCCGGTCAAACACTTGGATTTCTTATCGCAATGTTTTCGTTGTCTCAATTTATTTTCTCTCCACTTGCCGGTGATTTATCCGATAAACATGGACGAAAAAAACTAATCATTATTGGATTAATTATTTCGGGACTTTCACAACTTGCATTTGGACTTGCAACTGAATTATGGATGTTATATGTTGCAAGATTTTTCTCCGGCCTAGGCTCTGCATTTATTGTGCCGCCAATGATGGCTTTTGTGGCAGACATTACGACATTTAAGGAACGCGGCAAAGGAATGGGCCTACTAGGCGCATCGATGTCACTTGGCTTTATGATTGGGCCGGCAATCGGCGGATTCTTTTCGAAAATAAGCCTTGAATTCCCCTTTTATATTGCTACCGCGGCTGCACTATCGGCCGCTGCTATATCCTTTTACGCATTACCAAATCCCGCCCCGCGTGCCGAATCTGAACCGGGAACCAAGAAAAAGCGTGAAAATATTTTACGTCAATTAAAACGATCAACCGCGACAACTTATTTCATTATGCTTATCGTTATGTTCGTCTTTTCATTCGGACTTGCTAATTTTCAATCGACGATTTCCATTTATGTAGATAAGAAATATTTCTATACACCTTCCCAAATCGCAGTCATTATTACTGTCGGAGGATTTGTTGGCGTTATTGCACAAACGTTCATCATTAATAAACTGTTTAAACGATATGGAGAAATGCGCGTCATTCTTGTCAACCTTGTCATTGCCGCAATTGCAATGATCGGTATTTTATTCGTTAATACATTTTGGACCATTTTGTTCGTTGCATCTATCTTCTTTACCGCAACAGCACTCCTTCGCCCCGCCGTTAACACGCTTGTTTCAAAACTAGCTGGTAATGAGCAAGGGTTTGCAGCCGGTATGATGACCGCATACATGAGCCTTGGAAATATGATTGGTCCTGCATTAGCCGGTATTCTCTTCGATATTGATATGTCTTATCCATACATCATAGGAACGGTCATTCTCTCCATCTGTTTCGTCATCGCATTATTATGGTCAAATAGAAGTAGGGATTTGCTCACTAACTTAGGCTCATAAAAAATCCCCATATCGACGGTGAAGTTCACCGTCGATATGGGGATTTATTTGTATTTTTTCATCTTATATAGGTTGAATTAAAGATTCTAACCTAGAAAAGTCCAATGATGATCGCTTTACCGGGCCAGTGATTTCCGTTCCGAGCGGACGCTTTCCGCGGGCGGTCCTTGAGCCTCCTCGTCGCAAGCTCCTGCGGGGTCTCACCTGGACAAAGAGAGAGTGAACTTTCTCTCTCCGTCTTTGCCTTGCTTTTCCCGCCGGAGTCGCCGCTCTTCACTACAATCAACTAGGTGTCCCATTCTCTAGTTCAACCTATATAGCAACTTCTTTTCCCTAAAGTAAATTCTCATGACATTCACTTCAAGAATTGTTCCGCAATCTTTCCGCATGTTTCTGCACAATCTGTGCGAACGCCTCCACTTGCTTCAACTCAAAAGACGATTCATAGCCAATTAACCACGTATCCCGTGTCAATTCAAATTCCTCTTCATTATTTAAAAGTGGGATTTTATTCACCGCTTCGTCCCCCGTTAAAGTGATTGACGGTAAAATTGCATAACCGATTCCATTTAACGCAAGTTGTTTACACGTTTCGATCTGGTCGACCGTAATTTGATGTCCCGGATTTTGAACAAAATGAAGCGACCACCAATTTTGAATTTCCATATGATAATTTGAATCACTTTTGAATTGAATAAAGGGACGATTTGTTTCCTTTAATTCTTCAATGGATGTAATTTCACGGTCTACTAAGTAAAGCTGATCCCGAAACAGATGCGTTTTCCGACTTTTCCAGTCAATTTGTCCACGTACAATGCCTACATGCGCTTCTTTTTCATATAACGCTTTCACAATTTCCGAACTCCACCCGGTCATTAGCGATATTTGTGCATCGGGATAAACTTCTACATACTCTTTTAACACTTGTGGCAACCAATTTTGACCAACAATCGAAGCACATGCGATTTTCAACGTCCCATGTACCCTATCAACCATCGATGTAATCGTTTCAAACACTTCTTCTCGCTTCATAATCGCTTCCCGGGCATAAGCAATAACTTGTTCCCCAGCAGGTGTCGGTACAAGCCCTTTTTGCGAGCGGATGAACAGCTGTGTTTCCCATTCTTTTTCAATCGATTGTAGCCTTTGAGAGAGCGCGGGTTGAGATAGAAATAATCGTTCTGCAGCTTTTCTCATATTTCCTTCTTCGGCTAACATCTTAATAATATTCAGTTCAGTCATCGACACTGTATAACTTCCTTCCCCGTGGGATACGTAAAATCAGAAGCAAGCTGAGCACCGCAAAAAGGAATGCCCCCACATATACCCACTGTAATGAAATATCGAGCGTGTTCTGCAATACACGTATATGTTCTTCCGGCATTGAATTCCTACTTTCTTCTGTAAGAAGTAAATTGATATCTTCTAATGTAAATTCTAAGTTTTTCTTATTGAAATGAGCCATAAGCGAACCGTTTAAAATAGCTCCAAAAATGGCGGCTCCCACAGTATTTCCAAAATTCCTCATAAACATATTCGCAGCGGTTGCAGTTCCTCTTTTTTCCCTCGGTACAGCTCCTTGGATCGTTACGATAAATGAGGTACTTGTCAATCCCATGCCAACCCCTACGAAAAAACTAGACATTGCCGCCCACCACGGACCTGAACCAGCATCCATCACTACAAATAACATCGTCCCAAGCATTAAAAATAACCCGCCAACAAAAGAGACAGTAAATGTTCCATGACGAATTAGCAAATGACCCGCCATAGACGACGCAAGTGGCCAACCTATTGACATTGCAGTAAGTGTAAAACCAGCAATGATAGCGGGCTGTTCCATAACACCCGTAACAAAAGTGGGCAAGTATGTAGAAATTCCAATCATAATAACACCGGTTGCAAAGGATACCAAATTCGCGTAAAGAATAACCGGATTTCTCCATATAGAAAAAGGCATCATCGGATCTTTTGCAGATCGCTCAACAAATATGAATAAAACAAATAAACCGATACCCATTAAGAAAAGCAGTATACTAGTAGCCGATAATCGACTAAATGATTGCCCGCCTTCTACAAGCCAAAATAAGATACTCGATAGCGATACTGTAAGAAGTAAAGCGCCTTTATAGTCAATAGAAACTTTCTTCTCCATCTCAGGTTCGTGAAGATATTTTCCAATTCCAATCATCGCAATAATTCCAAGTGGAACATTGACCCAAAATACATATTTCCAGCTAATATAATAGACAATTATTCCACCAATGACAGGACCCAAAACAGCTGAAATCCCCCATACGCTTGATAAATACCCTTGAATTTTCGCACGTTCTTCCGTTGAATAAATATCTCCAATAATTGTTGTCGCAATCGGCATAACCGCACCCGCGCCTAAACCTTGGACTAAACGGAATACAATCAACATCTCCATCGATGTCGCAAAACCACAAAGTATAGAACCTATAAGAAAAATTGTTAGTCCAATAAAAAAAATCGGTTTTCTTCCAAACAAATCGGCTAACTTTCCGTAAATAAGAACAGTTACCGTACTCATAAGAAGATAAGCAGAAAAAATCCAACTATATCTTGAAAATCCACCAAGTTCAGATGCGATAACGGGCATAGCCGTCGTTACAATCGTCGCTTCCACTGCGCTGACAAACATCGCCAACATAACCGAAGCAAGAACTAACGGACGATTCGTCACTTTATTTTTAGTTGTCATTACGAGCTCCTTTCAAAAAAGGAAAAGGCCCCAATTACGGAGCCTTTCCACTTTGTTTCGTCCGTTATTCCACGGAATATATATATTTTTTAAACTGTTTCAAAATCACTCTTCTTGTTAAAATGCCCGCAAATGTGCCATCCTCTTCTGTCACACAAAGAAACGTATGATCAATCAAAAGATCAAGACCTTTTTGAAATCGGTCCGTCGTTCGTATTATCGGTATATCCGTGTTCATAATGTCATCCACTTTTAAATCAGGCAAGCGCTCGTATTCAATGTGAGCAAGACCCAAAATCGATTCTGTTATCATTTGCATAGTAAGCAATCCTTGAAGTTGATCTTTTGAATCGAGGACTGGTATCGAGGAATAACCCGTTTTCGTAAGAACTAGAAGTGCGTGTTCTGCATTATTACCAATCTGTACGTGAGCAACTTTTTCAGCTGAAATGATGTAGTCGGAGATTGGCGTAAAAAGAAAATCCCTATTTTTTACATAAATCATATAAATCGGCTCCTTCTATCGCTATACATTCTATGTCTTAACTTCCCCCCTATCATATCATAAAATGGTAAATCAAACCTATAGGGGAACAAAGAAAAAACCTCTTTCAAATAAAAGAGGTTTCAAGTGTGAATATTTCAAAACGGATATTTGTTAAGCCACTGTCCGCCATCCAACGTGACAATTTCACCGTTCATATAAGCAGCTTTGTCAGACATTATGAATGCCGCAAGTTCCGCAACTTCTTCGGGTTGCCCAAGTCTACCTAATGGAATCGATGCAAGGGTTCTCTTTGCTGCTTCCTCAGACTCCCACAACCGTTCAGCTCCGCCTGTACGATCAATCGGACCCGGAGCAATGCCATTCACTCGAATACCATATTGTGTCCCCCATTCGACTGCAAGCGTCCTTGTAAGTGACATTACGCCCGCTTTCGCAGCCGCGGAATGAATCACTCCCGCACCCGCATTCCACGCATACGTTGCCAACATATTTAATATGGAGCCTTTCGCACCTTTCCCAATCCAGTACTTACCGACTGCACTTGAGCAATAATATGTTCCGTTCAATACTATATCGATAACAGATTTCCAACCGTTCGCCGATAAATCTTCTGCGCGAACGATAAAGTTTCCCGCTGCATTGTTCACAAGCCCGTCAATCCGACCAAACTTTTCATCTGCAAACGCAACCATCGCATCTACGGAATCGACATTTCGTACATCCATTTGGAATGTATGTACGTTTGCCCCAAGCTCCTCTTTTGCCGCATTTAATTTTTCTTCATTTCTTCCCGTAATGACAACATTTGCACCTTCAGCGGCAAACTTTTTAGCCATATATTTACCCATTCCATTCGATCCGCCTGTAACAATAATCACTTTTCCTTCAAACATTTAAATCCCCCTTTCAATGAATGAATATTCACTCACAATTCTAACAGAAAATTTACATATTAGCGACAGGTAAAGACTAACAGACTGACTTTATAAATAATTGATTGTACAAACCTTATTATTGTTGGTAATATAAAGTTATTCAAGACGTCTATAATTATTAGATAGGAGGATCTTTTTGAGTACTAATCATGCAGTCCGTCAATTAGCAATTGCGATTTATACTGTGAATCGACATGCGAAAACAGCCCCAGACAATCGACATCTTTATATGTTGAAAAAAATGTCCCTCGATAAATTAATCCGGACCGGAAATGCTGAAAAAATCGGATTACATTTCGTTGAAAATCCAAAGTTTAGTAAACAACATTCAACAACGCTAATTCGTTGCGATGAATTTCTTTTTCATACGATTCCCGAAAAAGACGACTTCACGACACTTCCACACCTCGGCCACCAAGACCAAACCTCACGTAACCCACAGGAGCGAATGAGTTTAAAAATTGCCAGAGATCTTCTTTCCAAGTATTTGGATTATCCCAAAGACGCTAGTAAAGAGAAGCCTAAAGTTATCCCAAGAAAAAGGATTCATCAAAAAAAGAATGCCCAAAGTTTTCGCTCGTCGTATCTTGACGGTTAGATGAATAAAGTTAAACATGCCAGCTATACGTCAATGATTGACGTATAGCTGGCATGTTTTTATTTTTCATTTATTGATAGCTTTTATATAAAGCCTGTGTCCCTTTGTCACCATATCCTTTTTCAACTAGTTGTGCATACATTTCACGTGCAAGCTCCAATCCAGGAAGCTTCAAATCCATATTCGACGCTTCTTCAAGTGCGATATTCATATCTTTTAAAAAGTGTTTGACATAAAAACCAGGTTCAAAGTCTTCCTTTAATATGCGCGGAGCAAGATTTGATAATGACCAAGAGCCAGCCGCACCCGACGAAATTGATTTTAATACGGTTTCTGGTTCTAGACCGGCCTTCACTGCATATGCTAACGCCTCGCACACCCCAATCATATTCGTTGCGATTGCAATTTGGTTACACATTTTCGTATGTTGCCCAGCGCCAGCTACTCCTTGGTAGACGATGTCTTTACCAAAAATGGCTAATATAGGGGAGACTTTTTCAAATATCTCTTTTTCTCCTCCGCACATTATAGACAATGTTCCATTTTTTGCACCGACGTCGCCCCCAGATACAGGTGCATCAATAGAATTCATTTTACGAGCCGATGCTTCTTTTGCGATTTTTATCGCCAAGGCCGGGCTTGACGTTGTCATGTCAATAACAATTTGCCCTTCTCGACTTCCTGAAAAAATACCTAATTCATCGAAATAAATACTTTCAACATCGGCGGGATAACCCGCCATTGTAAAAATCACATCCGAAGAGCCAGCTGCTTCACGTGCTGTCTCCGCCCATAAAGCTCCTTTTTCGATTAGCTGTTTCGCTTTTTCTTTCGTTCGCGTATAGACAGTTACCTCATAATTAGCATTTAACAAATGCGATATAATACTACTTCCCATCACTCCGGTGCCAATAAACGCTAACTTAGTCTTTTCCATTCACTTCTCCCCCTATTTCTCTCTACTTCTCTCCATAATAACAAAACCTTTCTATTTTTCCATTAGTTTTAGGCGATTTCATAAAAAAGCATCAAAAAAGGAGAGCGGGCCCAATTACGGGCTCGCTCTCAAAAGGGGGAAATGAGAATGTTGCTGTGTTCTATCTTAATGTCCCCCTTTTTACAAATTATTAAACATTTTTCCACGTTTTCTTGCGTAATAATAATATACATAAAAATCAGGCAAGAAGATTCTTTACGGAATTCACTTTTTAAGGCAAACTATATACGATGGCAAAGTAGCCACAATCAAAAGTATTGAAACATTAGACAAACTAAACCGTCTATATATTCTAAGGGAGGAACTTATATGAAAAACAAACTGAATTTGCTATACGTAATGCTCGCAACAATCCTGCTTCTCGCAGCATGTGGAACGTCAAACAGTGGTAACGGACAAACTGAGGACAAAAAGGATGACCCGATAAACGACGTTGAACAAGATGAAAATGACGCTCTCGACGAAAGGGATACTGAAGAAGAAATCGAAAAAGAAATTGAAGTAGAAATTGAAAAAGATACTGCCGAAGATAATAAAGAGGTAACTAATAATACAGAAAATGAAACAACTGTTGAAAATCCATCGACTGAGAATGAAGAAGTTCCCGATCCAACCATTAAAGAAGAAGTCGAGGATGTCAAACAACCCGAAACAATTGTATTAAGTTATAACGATGGAGAAAACAATAAATCTAAAGAAGCTGAACTAACGGATAGCGACGAACAGGACTACTCAGTTTACGTACTTCCACTTTATAAACTAACAAGTGAAGAGCCTGGTCGCGATAGTTTATATTTCAACGATGATACGGGATCAATTTTCATGCGCATTGAAACAATGGTCACTGAAGATGGTACTTATGACTATGCGTTGGAAAATACACTCGTTCTTTTGGAAGCTTCAAGCGATAGCGAAGCCCCGAAAGAAATTACAGATACAGCCTCCCTTCCTTCGGGAGAAAATATTAAAAATGCTAAAGGATACATTGTAAACACTGAAACTGGACCTGTTACAGGTTTTGTGTTTGAAAAGCAAGGGATTGTTGTAAAACTTACTATTTTCGATTCTCCAGAAAGTAAGCATTTTGAAGCTTTCCTACGCATGGCTGAAACGATCCAAGGGAAATAATTACTTATACTAAAAAGTCCCGGACCTATCGTCTACTTCTCGATAGGGCCGGGGCTTTTTTATGATAAATTTTTAATCGATAGGCCAAGTTTTTTCACTAATTCAATGACTGTATCCTGCTCTTCCGCAGTCAACTCAGACATAATGGATTGAATATCCCTTGCATGCTCAGGAAATATTTCAGTGATAAGCTCTGTTCCGGCCGTTGTAATCGACATATATGTAACCCGTTTGTCCTTCACACAAGAAACCCGTTCAAGTAGTCCCCTTTTTTCAAGCTTATCAACAACATAAGTCATAGATCCACTTCTCAACAAAATTTTCTGTCCAATTTTCTGAATTGGCTGTTGTCCTTTATGATGTAAAAGTTCAAGAACTGCGAATTCTGTTGGATTTAGTGCATATTTTTCAATCGTTTTATGTGACGCTTCTAAAATTACTTTGCTCGCTCGTGTTAAGACGATAAATAATCGTAATGCACGTTCCGAATCATTATTCATAGCATTTTCCACCCTTTACTTTCCTAATCGGAAGCCGACTATATTATAACGGGAAGATTGATGCTATGTCAAAAAAATCGAGGTGTCGTCATTAATCTATCCAAGCGCTAGCTTAATTTTTGGATAGATTAATCCGAATTTGTTAATACTTCTTCGTTGGCAATAGTGTCAGTTACTTTTGCAATTGCAGATGGCAATAGTATGATGAATTCCGTTCCCTTATTAACTTCACTGTCAACAGAAATAGTTCCTCCGTGTTCTTCAATCGTTTTTAAAACAAATGGTAATCCAAGTCCCGTACCTTCAGGTTTCATTGTGAAATAAGGTGTGAAAATTCGATTCAATTGACTCGAATCTATTCCTTTACCCGTATCGGCAATTGACAGTATCAAATCACCTTCACACGATTTTCCGACGCCAATTGTCAATACTCCACCATAAGGCATCGCCTCAAGTGCATTTTTTATTAAATTAAAAAGGACTTGCTTAATTTTTCCGGAATCTACAAATACCGAATCTTCTTGTAACGTATTTTTCTTTTCAATAATCATAACGCCGTCTAAATTCGCCTTTGGCTGGACTACACGAATTATTGAATCCATTAATGATTGCAAAGAAACCGTTTCCTTTTTTTTCATGCATGGCCTTGACATAATAAGCATCTCATCCAAGATAGACTCCAACCTAACTATCTCATCGTCAATGACACCAAGATATTTCTTTGACTCCCCGGTTGCAGATGCTTTAAGAAGTTGTGTGAATCCCTTTAATGAAGTCATCGGATTTCGAATCTCATGGGCGATGCTTGCGGCAAGTTTATCAACTTTAATAAGTGCACTATCGCGCGCCAATTTTTCTTGTTCATTAACTTCCTTCGTTCTATCCAATATCTCCATTAAGTACATCTGTGTTTTTTCATCAAAAAAGGTAGCAACTTTATAATGTCTTGTTTTTGTATTATCTAAAACACGACTTTTTAAATATTCATCATGCCCATTAGTAAAGGCTCTTTTCAGATGTTCTTTAAAATCTACAAATGTCCCATTATGCAAACGAAAAATTTCTTCGAGTTTTTTTCTTATGAAAAAACTTCGTGGAGCATTGAAAATTTTTAAACACGTTTCATTGACATCTAACACGACTTCATTTTGATCTAATAAAAGCTTAAGACTTCCCGATTTTTGGAATGTATTTGCGTACGGATTAATTTCTTCTACATCCACATCCAATGGAACATTAAATAGCGCAATTATTTGGTTGTAAAACCCGAAATACAAAAATTCAACCTCGATTATTTTCCCATTATTAATGCTTTGTTGAAGTGCTATAGAAAACTTTGCGCGACCGGTATTTTTTGCAGTTTCAAGAAACTCATTCCATACCTTCATTGCAATTTCATCAAGTAACTCCGCAATATTATTTAATTGCGCAGATTGGATTACTTCCCGAAACTGATCATTCACTTGAACTAATCCACCATCCAAATTTAAAAGGGCCGCGGGTTTAATGGCGTCAGCCGCAAACAAACGAATCAATTCGCCGATATTTGACTTTTCGTGATCCACGTTTTCACCCCCTATATCTATATATTCAAGACAGTATGAAAGTTAGTAAGAAATTATACAGCAATCACACCTCAGCGCGATTATATCTAGATTTTGAACTCCACCGAGTTGTAGAATTTATTCGTGTTTTTCCTACAATTCATAAAGTAAGGGATGAATGCTAAATGAAATTAAATCAAATTTATACGAATTACCCCCAATTCAGATTATTTCATATTAAATGAAAAATGGGTATAGGTGATTCTGACTATATCGTTTTCAAACATGCACTTAATGATAAAACCATATAGGTAATTAGGCTGTTACGCCATATATAATCAACGTTTTTGTTTTCTATCACTTCAAAAAGGATCCCTCGAGTTTTTAAATTAATTTCACTTTTCAGTTCCAATAACTTTTTTTTTAAAACGGACACGGGATTCAACTAATCAGATTTCTACTAACTTTGTCAATGTGATAAAAAAGCCTTCTTCAAATATCAGTACTTTTTTACCCAATAATAACCCGCTCTTTCGGGAAATGATAATGCATTTTTTTTGTTTTGCCGCCAAGAGTGAAGAGGAATGAAATCAGCCCAACCCGACCGATAAACATAAGAATCATTATAATCACTTTCCCAGCTACAGACAAATCGGCAGTAATACCTAGTGACATACCACATGTCCCAAACGCCGATGTAATTTCAAATAAAAGAGCAATCACAGACATTTCGGGCTCTGTTATAAGTAGAAGGATCATCGCTATGAAAACCATTAGTACCGCAAGTAGGATAACCGCATAAGCTCGAAAAATATCGATTAGCTTAATTTGCCGCTTAAAAATATGAATGACCTCATTACCACGTGCAAAGTTAATAAGAAAAAGAATTGCGATCGCAAATGTTGTCGTCCGGATCCCCCCACCAACTGAACTAGGGGAGGCTCCTATAAACATAAGTGAACTTATAACAAGATCCGTCGCATCGCTAAACTTTGTCACATCAAATGTCGTTAATCCGGCCGATCTAGAAGAGACCGAATGGAACAATGCAGTAAATACTTTTTCATGCAATGCCATCCCTTTAAATGAGTTCATCGATTCAAGAATAAATATTAAAAAGGCTCCCCAAATAAGAAGTATGCCAAAAGTCGCAGTCGTTATTTTAGTGAATAAAGAAAAACGAAAGTTAGGGACTTTTTTCGAGAAAAAACTTTTTACTTCTATAAGAACAGGAAATCCAATGGCCCCAAGAATAATGAGTAACATCGTAATTGTTTGTATAAAATAATCATCAAAATAAAGCATGAGCGATTCACCTGTAATGTCAAATCCAGTGTTCGTTGTTGCCGACACCGACATAAAGATTCCGTTAAGAAAGGCCTCTCCAAACGTATCATAGGAACTACGAATATAAAACGTAAAAATAAGACCACCTATAATTTCAATGGCAACAATAATTTTTACGATTTGGCGGATTAAATAGACGACACCCGCAAGACTGTATTGGTTATGATCCACCATGATCAATTGCCGTTCGCGCATTCCGATTCGCTTTTTAATAAGTAACCAGAAGAACGTACCGATCGACATAATCCCGATTCCACCAACTTGCAAAACGAGCATAATCATTGAAAGTCCAAAAACCGAATACGTTTCACCTATGTTTATTGTAGTAAGTCCCGTAACACTAACCGCGCTAACCGCGGTAAATAAGCTATCTATAAAAGACACATGGACACCTGGCAAGTAAACCCCAGGAAGATTTAAAACGATAAACGAAAAAGTAATTGCTAAGAAATAATAAAATACGATAATCTGCGCAGGGGTAAATCTGCGCAAGTTTTCACGCGTGAATTTCAACTACATTCCCATTCCTTTCCGTTATAAAATGTATTGTTGTTTAGTTTAGAGAATTCTGCACTGAATTGAAAGGATAAACCTATAAATAAATAAAAAAACCGCGTAACGTTCACGCGATTTCAGCTTATTCATATATTCTTTTTCCTATTGTTCCGCACACCCGATAAATAACCAAATACGGCGATTCCGATGAGTACAGTCCAGAACGTTATTTGCCAAGCGTTCGAATGCGGGAATTCCGGATTAAGAATTTGTAATGCTGGATGAGCTAACGTTAGTACAAGCAACTTAATACCTACCCAACCGACAATAAGAAATGCTGCTGTTTCAAGTGATGGAAATTTCTCTAGTAAAACAACGAATTGACGTGCTGCAAAACGCATAATTACAAGACCAATTAGACCACCTAAAAGCATGACGCTGAACTGCGCACCGTTAATGCCACCGATATGAAAATCACCAATTTCGGGAAGCGTAACTGCAAGCGCAACTGCCGCCAACATCGAATCGAGAGCAAACGCGATATCTGCCAATTCAACTTTAACAACCGTCATCCAAAAACCAGATTTTTTCTTCGAACTTTTTTCATGTGAATGATTTTCTGGTTTCCGCTGATCAGAAATACTTTTAATGGAGATAAATAAAAGATACGCTGCACCAATTGCTTGTATTTGCCAATAACTTACAAGGATTGTAATCATAAATAATGCTGCAAAACGGAAAACAAACGCTCCTAGTAAACCGTAAAACAATGCTCTCTTTTGTTGAACCGGTGGTAAATGCTTCACCATGACTGCCATAACAACTGCGTTGTCTGCTGCTAAAAGACCTTCAAGTACGATGAGCACAATGAGTACCCATGCATATTCTAACAATATTGCTTCCAAAATAATTCCTCCTAATAATAAAAATCATACAAAAAAAGACCCTCACCTAATAAATAGGCAAAGGTCTCGCTAAGTCAGAATTTGCATTCAATAATCTGGCTATCATAACCGATGGCAAAAGCCATGTATTGACGACTATGAAGTAGGGCTACTAAAAATCCCTATAGCTACTCCCCTTTGACAACAGTCAAAAGTGTTATTAAGTTAAAGTGCTTTGAATTTAGTATACCACCCATAGCCCATAAGTAAACATGTAATTATCCAATTTTTATATGAAAGTTTTTGTTCAGTTTGTTTTCTTTATAAAATGTTGCCATCGAGGGAATTGACTCGATAAAGTCAGCACAGCAAATCCCACTTTCTCGCAATAATCGTTCGGCATTTGTTGTATCAAAAATCGCATTCCACGTTAAATAATCTAACGTCTCTGCTTCTACCCCAAGCTTGCGTTGAAGACGCTTTGATGCAAGCCCTGTTCTAACCAACGCCTGTGGCAAACGTCCTTTAGGCTTCTTTCCCGTCAACTCTAGGACCATTGCCCGATATACTTCCTTAACCGGATATGGGGAAGGGTCTGTTAAGTGGACAGTATACCCCGCCGCTTCTTTAAAACTGGCAAGATAAATGGATGCGGCAATTATATAATCAATTGGAACAACGTTAATATGGGCATCCGACTTCCCAACGTAAGGAATAATAGGCATCCATTTTAAACGATCAATCATATTCATGAAAAAATAAGGACCGTCAAATTTAACGGTCTCCCCCGTTTTGGAATGTCCACGTACAATTCCAGGACGAATAATCGTAACTGGCACTTTTTCTTTTAGTTCCTCAACTAAAAGTTCAGCTTCAAATTTGGTTTCTTCATAATGATTTTTAAATGCCTTTGGGCGAATAAGTTCGGTTTCAAGCAGTGTTCCTTCTCTTTTTCCCGCAACATATGCCGTACTAAAATAAAGCAATCGTTCAATTGAAGGATGGTTTCGAGCAAATTCACATACCCTTTTTGTACCTACTACGTTTACTTGCCAAGCAATTTCTTCTTTTACAGCTAAATCATATATCGCGGCAAGATGCCACATTGTTAACGTTTCAGTTCGAATTTTTTCAAATTCAGGTTCTTTTATGCCAAGGTTCGGCAATGTAATATCGCCCACAATAATTTCAAATGGGATCCTAACATCCATTTCTTCCATAATCGTATTTGCTTTCTCCGTTGCTCGTTCGAATTGGCTTTCAAGGACGACCGCATAGAACTTCTTGAGTTTCTTTTCACCTATCAATCCTTTAATTAACTGCGTCGCAATAAAACCAGGAAATCCCGTAAATAAATGTATCCCCATCTACTCCCCCCTTTATATCAGTATAGCATTTGAATGCTTTAACTGGAAGAATATTCAGTTAGTATAGATAGTAATAAAACAAGGAAGCCATTCTCATGACTTCCTTGTTTTATTACTATTTTACCTTCTTACGTTTTCTCGTTTGACTGTCAAACAAACTATAAATAATCGGGATAATATAAAGAGTGAGTAGCGTCGAACTTAGCAACCCACCTATGACAACAATACCCATTGGTTGGTTTAGTTCGGCTCCTTCACCAAATCCGAGCGCAAGTGGCAACAACCCAAGAATTGTTGTCAAAGCCGTCATTAAAATCGGTCGAACACGATCTTTAACCGAGACAACAATGGCATCATACGAGCCCATTCCAGCTTCTTTTCGTTGGTTAATGTAGTCAACTAGTACAATTCCATTATTTACTACAATACCTACAAGAACAAGAATTCCGATAATGGCCGTCACACTAATAGGTGTGCCCGTTACAACTAAGCCGATTGCTACACCAATAACCATAAGTGGCACGGAGAATATAATAACAAACGGGTATTCGAACGATTCAAACTGCGCCGCCATCACGATATATACAAGCACTATTGCTAATGCGAGCGCCATCAGCATATCGTCAATTGTGCTATCAAATAATTCTCGATCCCCACCAAACGAAACTTCGATATCGTCTGCCAACTTTAATTGATTGATGATATGATTCACTCTTTTCGTCATATTACCAAGCGTCTCGGACGACTCATATTGCACATTGAATGTAACCGAATGCGCTTGATCAACGCGTTGAATCGATACGGGACCTTCTGCAATATCAATTTTGGCGATTTTGGAGAGGGCTATAAATTCTCCCGTTTGTGTACGAAGCTTAATTTTCCTTAACTGGTCGATACTATTACGGAATTTTTCATCGTACCGCACATAGACCCCATACACTTCGTCATCGTCACCAATAATTTGAGTAGCCAAGGAACCACGTGTCACGTTATTCACTGTATTTGCGATTTGATAAGGTAGTAAACCTTGTTCTGAAGCAAGTTCCCGATCGACTTCTATTCGAATTTCTTCAACTGTATTTTGAAGATTATTTCTTACTTCTAATACAGTTTCCAGTGCAGTCAGTTCATCGGTTAACTTTGTTACTGCTTCATCCAATCGTTTTTCATCGATATCATTCAATGAAAACGTCAACGTATTCGGTGATGATCCAGCCGCTGTTTGCAAGTTAAAACCGATGCGGGCATCTTCACCAATTTCCTTCACCACTTTAGGTTGAACGTCATCGACAAATTCAAATACAGAACGCTTGCGATCCGTAAGCGGCACGAGTTTCACATATATTTCGGCAAGATTTGCTTTCGAAGAACCTTGCGCTAAGTTTTCTTGTGTTCCACCTACGAGACTAACATATACTTCAACATCAACTTGTTCTTTTATTTCAGCTTCTATCCGTTTCACAACTTCGTCCGTTGCAGTGCGAGAGGAACCATTCGGTAAATTGACCGATATACTGACGAAACCTTCGTCCGTTGCCGGAAGAAATTCCGTTCCGACTTTAAATATGCCAAAAATACTAAATCCAAGCATAACAACCGTGAATAATAAGACGGTTAGACGATGTTTTAACGACCATTCCACTGATCTTGCGAAATTATTTAGTGATCTCGAACGACGTCGACTCGCTTCCATACTTCTTCGCGGTGTTTTCAACATTCGACTCGCCATCATCGGTACAACCGTCAAAGCAACAACGAGCGAAGCAAATAAACTAAAGGAAATTGTTAATGCAAACTCTGTGAAAATCTGGCCAATCAAGCCGCTAATGAATATTACCGGAACAAAAACAGCAAGTGTCGTTAATGTCGACGCAATAATTGCGCCGCCTACTTCTCTTGCCCCTTCCGAAGCGGCTTTCTTCGGATCTTTACCCATAGCGAGATGTCTTTCAATATTTTCAATGACAACAATCGAATTATCCACAAGCATACCAATACCAAGCGCAAGCGCACCAAGCGTCATAATATTAAGTGAGAAATCCGCAAAGAACATAAGCACAAACGTTACGATAACCGAATAAGGTATCGCGACTCCAATAATAATCGGACTTTTTATTCCCCGAAGGAAAAAGAACAAAACAAGCATCGCAAAAAATCCACCCAATATGAGCGACTGACCAATATTGCCAATGGCAAGTTTTACGTAATCCCCTTGGTCAAATAAAATATCCGATTCAACACCCTTGAATTCCTCCTTCTCGAGAAGTGCGCCAAGCGCTTCTTTAAACGACGTTGACACATCAGCGGTGTTTGCACCTGATTCTTGAAGTACAGACATAAGAACGGCTTGCTCATCGTTTGCACGGGTTTCTGTAGCAGACACCGCCTCCGCCAGTTGGACTTTCGCAATATCACGAATCTTCACTATTTTTCCTTCAAGCGGATCCATTGTGACAATCAATTCTTTTATTTCATCGACCGTATTAAGTGTACTAACAATTCTTGTAGTCAATTGTTTACCGTCTTTTGTTTCAATAAGTTCTCCTGGCATGGAAACATTGTTCGCTTGTACTAATTGGACAACGTCTTCTTGCGCCAAACCATTCGCTGCAAGTTTTTTCGGGTCAAGTATAATTTGTACTTCCTCTAGAAGTTTCCCCGAAACGGTAACGCTTGCTACACCTTTCGTTCGACGCAATTCATTTTCCATTCGTTCGGCCAACACACGAATATCCGTATTTTCAGAAGTTCCCCTAAGGGAAAGCTGAATTACCGGAAACTGTGCGGGATCGAACTTTAAAAGGTTCGGTTTATTTGCACCGTCAGGCATAGGTATTTGGTCAATCCGCTGCAATATATCCATTTGAACATCATCAATTTTCGTTGACCAGTCAAATAGTAGAAGTACAAAGTTTGCTCCTTCTTGTGATGATGATTGCATTGTTTTCAATCCTGGAACAGTCGATAAACTGTTTTCAAGCGGCTTTGTTATTTTTTCACTTACTTCTGCCGGTGAAGCACCGGGATAACTGGATACGACAACCGCAACTGGCGGATTTAACTCTGGAATGAGTGTTACGGGAATTCGAAAAAACGACACGGCTCCTAAAATAATAACGAGAAACATTGTCACAATTATAAACACGGGTCTTTTTATAGAAAAGTTACTGATTTTCATGCAAGCATCCTTTCTGTCCAAAAGCGTTACATCAATCATAGTGAATAATACAGCCGACTTCAATCAAGAATCGCATTTTTCTGTAAACGTAACGACAAAAAAACTCGGCAAGACGATAATTTCGTCCTACCGAGAACATTTTACAAGAGGTTGTACAATTTAATGTCTGAATGTTTATCATTGAACCAACGCATTGCAAAATCGTTTTCAAACAAAAATACGAGTTTCTCGTACCTGTCTTTTACGAGCATTGCACGTTGACCAGCCATTGATTCTTTTACATCGGCTTCGTTTTCAATCCAACGAGCGACTTTCGAACCAAGGTGTTCCATTCGAACTTCTACGTTGTATTCGTTTTTCATCCGATGTTCGAACACTTCAAATTGAAGTTGACCGACTGCACCAAGCAATACTTCTTCCGTATGAAGCGTTCGGTAATATTGAATCGCACCTTCTTGCACAAGTTGCAAAATCCCTTTATGAAAATGTTTCGATTTCATAACGTTCTTCGCTGTCACCCGAACAAATAATTCGGGGGTAAACACAGGCAACGCATCGAATTCAAAGTTTGATTTTCCGCCAATAACAGTGTCACCAATTTGGTAATTCCCCGTATCATGCAATCCAATAATATCGCCAGCAACTGCTTCGTCTACAGTTTCCCGAGAATCTGCAAGGAATTGTGTCGTTTGCGTCAGCTTAAACGTTCGCGCAATTCGCGGTACAGTAACCGTCATTCCACGTTCAAAAGCCCCAGAAACAATTCGAACAAAAGCAATCCGGTCACGGTGTGCTGGATTCATATTCGCCTGTATTTTGAAAATGAACCCAGAAAACTCTTTCGAATACGGATCGATTTCTTCTTTCGCTTTTGTCATACGTGATTGTGGTGACGGTGCAAATTGCAAAAATGTTTCTAAAAATGTTTGCACACCAAAGTTTGTCAACGCACTACCAAAAAACACAGGAGTTAAATCGCCTTTTGCAATTCGATTGACATCGAAATCATTGCCTGCTTCGTTTAACAGGAGAACATCTTCAAGCGCTTGTTTATAATATGAAGTTTCTTCCATTGGATGAGGTTCGGCTAAACTTCCGTCTTCGTCGAGCGCAAGAAAACGATTTTCGTCTTCAACCCGGACTTGTTCAATACGATTGTTGAAGCGGTCGTAAATACCAAGAAATTCTTTTCCCATACCTATAGGCCAATTCATTGCATATGATTCGATACCAAGTACTTCTTCAAGCTCTTCCATTAAATCTAATGGTTCTTTTCCTTGTCGATCCATTTTGTTAATGAACGTAAATATAGGAATTCCACGCATTTTACATACTTTGAATAACTTAATGGTCTGCGGTTCAATTCCTCTACCTACGTCTACCATCATGACAGCTGCATCTACAGCCATTAACGTGCGGTACGTATCCTCACTGAAGTCTTCATGTCCAGGCGTATCAAGAATATTTACTTGTTTTCCATCATATTCGAATTGCATAACGGATGATGTAACTGAGATTCCGCGCTGTTTCTCGATTTCCATCCAGTCCGACGTCGCAAATTTTCCCGACTTTCTTCCTTTAACTGTTCCTGCATCTCGAATTGCACCACCGAAATATAGAAGCTTTTCCGTAATCGTTGTTTTCCCCGCATCGGGGTGAGAAATAATCGCAAATGTGCGCCGTGCCGCAATTTCTTCATTTATAGGGTTGTCCATAGTAATTAATCTCCTTCTGTCCTGCTTTTCTTATCATAGTTACAACCCACTCAGATTTCAAGAAATTTCTTATTGAAATAGAAAAACCATCTCCATGAATTCAGAGATGGTCTATTCACTTATGCGTTTCCAGCAACTCTTTTTTTCAAAGGTTGAAGTAATTTATCTTGATCGAGCTCGGGTCTTAACACTTGTAATTGTTCGAGCGCCACTTTCGCGCCGTAATCCATGCCTTGACAACCAGCAAGAAGCACAATATCATCCTGCTCGGCTTGTTTCAATCCATCGAGAATCGCATCAGGTAACTCGTCATACAATTCCACTTGGATACCCGCTTCTTCCATAACTTTTAGAAATACTGCTACTTCTTTATCATGGACGAAGTCTTTCTCCGTTACATGGGAAATACTTCGAGTTGCAATGACCTCATGGAATCCTAATTTGGAAGCCCATTTTGCAATCGTTTCCGCGTTTTCTTTATTCACCGTAACGCCTCGGTCACCGCGAATTGCGTATATTAACTTCAATTTACGATAATCCATTTTTTCCAACGTTCCAAGTGTTACGTCGATGTTTCCACTATTTGCGAAGTGATCATCTATAATTTTAAAATCCTCTTCAAAAATAATTTCAAAACGACGTTCTACACCAACGAACTCAGCTAAGCTTTCTTGAATCGTTTCGACAGACACACCACATAATAATCCAATCCCAATACTTACCATCGAATTATAAACGGAATGGAATCCAGGCGTTGCCAAGTTAATAGTGAATTGCTGTTTTGGAATATGAACCCCATTCACATGTAAGTCTTCTGGAATTTCAACCGTGAAAGTAGCACGCCCTGTTGACAAATCAAGTGACGTACAACGTATATCAGCGTCTTGACGTTCAACACCAATCGTCACAACTTTTGCCTCGGTATGGTCAACAAGCGCCGCCGAATAGTCATCATCCAAGTTCAGGACAGCTATCTGATCTTTGTTCGCTTTGCGAATATGACTTGTTTTAAATTCTAAATAATTTTCAAACGACTCGTGTAAATCAATGTGCTCGCGGCTGATGTTATTCAAAGTGACAATATCAAAATCGACGCTACCAATACGGTTTAGCTCAAGTGCAGATGAAGACACTTCCATTGTTGCATGTGTCACATCTTCATCAACCATTTGTTTGAAAAAGCGGTGAAGATCAAGAGATTCGGGCGTCGTTAAATCCGAAGGTTCCGCATAATCACCGATTTTGACGACAATCGTTCCCATTAACCCTGTTTTATATCCGTGGTTTTCCAATATTGCGTTCGTCATAAACGCAGTAGATGTCTTTCCATTCGTAGCGGTTATTCCAATTATTTTTAACTTTTTTGTCGGATGCCCGTAAAACGCATCCGCTAATGCGGCAAGAGCAATTCGGCTGTCCGCAACACGAATTTGCGGCACTTCTATATCATTTACAAAATTTTCAACAACGAGTGCAACCGCACCCTGTTTTACTGCTTGTCTAGCAAATTCATGACCATCTACTTTAAATCCTTTTACACAAACAAACAGATGACCCGATTCAACTTTACGTGAATCATACGAAAGCCCCGTAATCTCGACTTTTTTATCTTCTTTAATTTCTTCTACTGTTAGCGCATTTATCAATGTATGCATATCCATCGCCGTAACACTCCTCAAAAAAATCATTAATTTATATCATACCTCAAAAGTTCTTTATAGGCTGAAATAAAGTATTTAAACAAAAGCATTATTTTTATTTTATCATATCCGAAGTTACATAAGTGTAAAGCAACTCCGCAGTCGCTTTTAATGACTCAACATGTGTGCGCTCAAGGGCATGTGATGATTCAATTCCCGGCCCAAACAACGCATGTTTCACATCAAAGCCAGCCCGAATCGCCGCAGATGCATCTGACCCGTAATACGGATAAATATCCAACTTAAATGGAATCTTTTCTTTTTTACATAGTCCTACTAAATGTTGTGTCAATTCATAATGATACGGACCACTTGAATCTTTTGCACAAACAGATACCGTATATTCATCGGAAGTTTGTCCATCTCCAATTGCCCCCATATCAACCGCTATATATTCAACCGTTTCTTCAGGAATATTAGAGTTTCCACCATAACCAATTTCTTCATTATTAGAAATGTAAAAATGTGTCGTGTGGGGTAATTCAGTTCCTTTTTCCTTTAGTGAGCGTATCAATTCCAATAATAATGCGGTACTTGCCTTATCATCTAAATGACGGGATTTAACAAATCCATTTTCGAGCGCTTCAAACCGAGGATCAAAAGACACAAAATCCCCAACTTCAATACCAAGTTCCCGCGTATCATCTGAGGTCAATACTTTCTCGTCAATACGGACTTCAATATTCTCCGCACTTCTTTTTGCACTACTCGCATCTTTATATACATGCACTGTTGTTTGGTGCATTAGAATCGTGCCCCGAACATCTTTTCCCGATGCTGTATGTATGTGGCAATATTCCCCTTCAACTGCATCCCAGTTAAACCCACCAATATTCGTAAGTTTCAATCGACCATCACTTTTCACTTCTTTTACCATTGCACCAAGTGTATCCGTATGCGCGGTTAGCAGGCGATGACGAGCATTATTTGTCCCCTTGATCGTTGCAATAATTGCACCTTTATTTGTCTTTATGAAAGGTATAGTAAGCAGTGCTAGTTCCCTTCCTATTAAATCCATCACTTTAGTTGTATAACCTGATGGACTCGGTGTTTCCACTAATCGCTTCAGTAAATCAAGTGTCCATTTTTCATCAAATATTTTTGTCATGTTCTCTTCCCCTTTCCAAGAAAACAAACCGCTTCCATTATCGCAGGAGCGGCTTTATGAATTTTAATTTATTGCCATACGGTGGAAATGCAAGGCGCATTGGTACTTTAGTATCTCTCTTCATTAATGATTTTGCGTGTGTAAACGTATCAAAACTAGCCTTGCCATGATAGGCATTCATGCCTGATGAGCCTACCCCGCCAAATGGCAAATTCGTATTTCCAACATGTGAAATTGTATCATTAATACATCCCCCGCCAAACGGAAAACTTCCTATAAAATAATCTGCGGCTTTTTCGTTTTCAGTAAACATATATGCCGCCAACGGCTTTGAAAACTTGCGTAGCTGGTGAATAACCTCGCCCAAATTATCATACGTAATAATAGGTAGTATAGGCCCAAATATTTCATCTTTCATCGAAAAGCTATTCCACCAAACCCCATCCAACAGCGTCGGTTCAATATACAAATCCTTACGGTTCACATTGCCACCGTAAATAATTTGCGAACGTTCTTCCCTTATTAGATTTACTAAACGATCAAAATGACCTTCATTAATAATCCTTCCATAATCGGAGCTTTTTGACGCATCATCTCCGTAAAATTTATGAATGACTGTAATTACTTCTCGCACAAATTCATCTTGGATGGAATGATGGACAAGAAGATAATCAGGTGCGACACATGTCTGGCCCGTGTTAACGAATTTCCCCCATACAATGCGCTCCGCGGCTTTTTTCAGGTCCGCGGTTTGGTCTACAATTGCTGGACTTTTCCCACCAAGCTCAAGCGTAATTGGCGTAAGCCTTTCGGAAGCCGCCTTCATTACTACTTTCCCTACTTCTATACTCCCGGTGAAAAAGATATAGTCAAATGATGCATGAATAAGAGCCGACGTTTCTTCGCGCTCACCTTCAACGACTCGAATATATTCTGGTGGAAATGTTTCCGTGAGTAATTTTTTAATAATTTGTGCCGTATGAAGTGATGTCTCCGAAGGTTTTACTATTGCACAGTTACCACCTGCAATCGCACCGATAAGCGGTTCCATAACGAGCTGAAAGGGATAGTTAAACGGTCCAATAATAAGCACCGACCCATAAGGCTCCCGTACAACGAAACTCTTCGCTGGCTGTAAATGGACTGGAGTCTTTACCGTTTCTGGCTTCATCCAATTGTCCAAGTTTTTTACCATGTCTGAAATACTTGCAAGGACAAAACCTATTTCGGTGACATACGATTCAAATGAACTTTTTCTTAAGTCACCATAAAGAGCCTTCATAATCGCCTCTTCATTTTCGATGATGGTAGCTCTCAACTTCAAAAGCATTTCTTTACGAAACGCTACACTCCTTGTGTTTCCTTTGTAATAAAACGTTCGCTGGGAAGTAATCATTGTTTCAACATCATTTGCTGTGAAATTCAATACGTTCCCTCCATTCTGTTATTCCCTTAATGATAGATAGAATGTGAATATGATGCAAACGACAGCATCATATTACGCTAAAAGATGATCGATTAATTTCTGAACTTTAAGCCCTTCCGCAAACGGTACTAGCAATGCTTCCTCTTTTTGAGTTGCCAACACGCACTCATCGACAAGCGTTTTTACTGTTTCGAAAGAAGTCAATGTTTCAAAAGGACTGTCTTTTTGGGCTATGCTAAGTTCCGACCAATTGCGCAGTTTTAAAACGCCTCCAGTTCCATATACTGTGTATGAGAGCTCTTCTTTTTGTCCAATGCCCGTGAGCCCATTTAATAATACTGGAATCTGTTTTTCTGTCTTCCCAATTGCAAGGACACCTGTTTCAGCAAGTAACTCATTTTTAGGATAGACGGTTTCATGGTCCGTAATTGAAATTTCACCGAACATTCTGTACATAAGTTGAAAATAATGCGGGAACACCTCCCGTGTAAAGCCGCCTTGCTCACGTGACCCAATCCAAGGGTTTTGTTGCCATAGACGTGGCCAGTGTGGAAAGTATGTACACAGTTCGATACGGACAACGTCGCCAATAACACCTTCTTCCACAAGATGCATCATATGTCTAACAGACGGCTTGTACATTAAAGGAAAATGCATTGCTGTATGAACATCGCTCTCTACAGCTGCTTTCGCCATAACTTCACCATCAAGCGCATCATGTGCAAGCGGTTTCTCACAAAGTACATTTAATCCCGCCGCGATTGCCTTTTCGCTAAGTACCGCATGGGAAACTGGCGGTGTGCCAATATACACCCAGTCCGGCTTCAATGATAATATTTCTTCATAAGAGGATGCCGCAATTAGCCCATATGTATTCGCCATTTCGGAAAGTCGCGTTTTGTTTTCATCGAATAATGCAATAATCGTTGCAGACTCATTGCTTACTAATTGGTTAATAATTCTTTCGCCAACAATTCCTGTCCCTACAATTGCAAATGTAACTTTTTCCATGTAGATCGCCCCTTTTGATAGACTTCTAACTGCTTAAGACATGGATATATGAAGCTTAGTTCTTCCATTCTTTTCACGTTTGTATTATATCACTTTAAGGGTACACAAAGTTCTAACAATATAGATAATCGAGGAGGAAATGCAATGACAACAACTGAAACTTGGTGGGAAACTATTTTCGAAGGCAATCTTGCCCTAGGTATTAATAGAGAACGCTTCGCTGAACTGGAAGAAGAGAATTTCCTCTATTTCACAAGGGACGAAATTGAAGATGAACAGCTCCACTAGTGTAAACTAATAAAAAACGGCTATTCCAATAAATTGAGTGGGATAGCTGTTTTTGATATTGCGATATATGTTTAAATAAAGAATCCTATTAAATTCACCGCGGGCCTGTTTATTTTTGTTCAATTGACTACCAAAAAAGAGTTTGTCGAAAAGGGTTGACTTCTTTTTCAGGCTTGCTATAATAGAACTTGTGCAGTAAACAGATGCACTTCCAAAAATAACGGTTCCGTAGCTCAGCTGGGAGAGCGCCACCTCGACAAGGTGGAAGTCGTAGGTTCGAGCCCTATCGGGACCATTGGGTGCCAAACCCTTAGGAAGACCGTCGGAACGCGGTCTTCTCCAAAACACCATCTCTTCGGAGGTGGTGTTTTTTTATTTTTAACTATGATATCCACCGAACTTAAATGAGCATAGTTTGTAGTAAAATGAAAAGTGACCACTACTTGAAGTAATGGTCACTTTTTTATAAACGCAACTGCAAATATTATTTTATTCGCTACGTTTCAATTCATTTACCAACAGAAGTTATTTCGTCTGCGGTTACACCTATTGCATCGACATCTGGATTCATCTCTGCGATTACGATTACAAAAGTCTCTATTATCACGGTTCGATCGTACTTCCCGACATTCGCAAATCAACTCTACTTGACGTCTCCGTCGTTCATCTTCAAAACACATATATTTTCCCCCCTTCACCACTTTTAAGTCGGCCGGACTTCTTCTTATTATATGGACGGGTTCACAAAGTGATTGGACGAACTATCCCCAGGGCGCAAGTATATATAAGCCGAACTAAAGAATCCTTCTCTCTCCCCCTCGGCGCTAGGGGATTATGTAGAAATCATAAGTTCAACATATATAATGCTACAATAATCACAACATGAAAAATAAAGGGTGTGTCAGGGATGAAAATAGCGATTATTGGTGGTGGAATCCCTCCAGTCTGGAACGGTTACGTATAACAAAAAATGCATCGATATACAAGAAAAAGAAACCTATATAACTGCATATTTTGAAGATGAAAAGCAAGTAACAGCTGATTTATTAATCGCGGCTGATGGCATCCATTCACCGATCAGAAAAAAATTAGTCCCCGATTCCGCGCCAAGATATGCGGGCTATACTTGTTGGAGAGGGATTACAGAAAATAGGAACCGTGTTCACGCGCATACATCAAGCGAGATTTGGTCGACAGATGGACGCTTTGGATATGCGCCTTTAAAAAATGGGGATGTCTATTGGTTTGCATGCGTGAAAGTAAAAGAACGTGATGCTTTTTTCAAACAATTAAAGCGGAACGAACTAGCCAATTTATTTTCAGATTTTCCGGAGTTTGTTCCTTCTTTAATTCGTGACACCAATCAAGAACAAATTCTTCATCATGACATACAGGATATTAAGCCACTTCGTCGATTTGTGTACGGCCGTGTAGTTTTACTTGGCGACGCTGCACACGCGACTACGCCTAATATGGGGCAAGGGGCCGGACAAGCAATTGAAGATGCCCTCGTGCTTGGCAATGCTATTGGAAATATGGAAACTATTGAACACGCGCTAAAACATTATGAAGAACAGCGCGTCGCACGAACTAAAAAAGTAATTTCACTTTCACGTCAGATTGGTTGGGCTGCACAGATTTCATTCCGTCCACTTGCCGCAAACCGCGACTTCTTGTTTCCTTTCATCCCATCTAATTTTTTTTATGGCGGTTAAAGTTTCTATTTGATATCGATTTGAAATAACTTTTTATTCGTTTGGCCCGAAAACTCTTTTACTTAGTTGGGGATGTTCACCTTTCTCAACCCGATTCGTCAACGTTCTTTTCCAATTGGTAGCTAACCACTCACACTTGGCAAGATTGGCGGATTTCTCCAAATCTTCTTTTTCGATATGCATTACACGATTACATTTTTCAATTGTCCATTCGGGGACGGGACGATCTATCAACTTAAATTTTTGCCCCTCCTCAACAAACCCTTCTTGTAATACGCGAAAATACCAGCCAGTCCTTCCCGTATCTTCAATTAAAAGTGCAAGATTTTTAATTTTGAAACGGCGTGCGGGTTTCCAACACGGTTGCCTCGGCTGTGAAACTTGTACGATTGCACCTCCGACTTCAAATGTATCGCCAATCGCAATATCCTTTTCCGTGACATTTATCATCGAAAAGTTCTCTCCCACACCGCCTTGCTTCATATCTGTAATCCCGTACTCTTCACACCAAAAAGTATAATGCTCTGACGGATAGGCAAACACAGCTTTCTCTGGTCCGCCATGATTTTTCAAATCTGCTTGGCCGTCCCCATCCAACTTTGTTGTTCCCACCCAAACTGCTTCTTCAATAAGTTCTTTGAAAATTGCACTTTCCCACTCGCGATCCATCGGATGTACTGCATCTTTTTGACCGATTATTTTAGGTAGTCCCACTAATACTTTGCCCAATGAAATATCCATTTGAATTCCCCCCAATTAAATTAAATTAACTATAAAGTTATCAACAATCTGGCAGAACGTTCAAGATACTTATTACAAACAAAAACGGCCCTGGGATTCCAGAGCCATCTTTGTTTGCTTAGTCGTTAATCACTACGAAGCTACCAGCACCGTTCGCTGTAAATTCAAGTCCGTCTTTTTTGTATTTCGCTTTTAATGTTTTATTCACATTAAGGTCAAGAACAGCTAGCTTATTTGTCTTTTTCACTTTAGACAGATCTATCGGAAGTATAATTTCGATAGACTCGTTAAATGTATCAAGCGAAACTTTTTCATCACCCGTACCACTGGCGAGACCGAGTACGAAGTTTTCCGATACAGCTTTATCGATTGATTGTACCGAAGTTTTACTTAACGTCACTGTAACACCATTGCCGGCTTCTTGAATCAATCCCTTAATAGCTTTTCCAGAGAATCTAAACGTCTTTTTACCCCGAGTAAGAATGAGGTCCTTCTTGGACTTTTCGATCATTTTCATAATTTGAGGGTTAAATTCAATCACGATTTCTTCATCGTTTTCGGGTACTTCGACAGAGATTTCCTTCAATTTCTTAGTGTTCACTTGATCCGCGATTTCCATATCGGAAACGGTATACTTTTGTTCTTGCGCTACTTCTTTTACATCAAGATACACAAGAATTGAATCTTGATTTGGAATCGTAACCCATACTTGCGTTTTGCCTGACGCATGTGCAGTAACGAGACCTTTTTGAACGGTCGCAATTTTATTGTTAATCACCTTGAATGTCGCTTTTGCAGTCGTATCTTTAGTTGTTGTTTTTCCTTCTGGCGTCAGCGTCGTTTCAGTTACTTTCAACTGCACTTGTTCGCCAATGTCCATCTTCACATTTGTTTCGTTCACAGTGTATGTGACGATGTCTTGCGGAAGTTCCATAACTTCAACGTATACAAAGATTGTTTCTTGATTTGGTATCATTACACGCACTTGCGTTTTACCGGCTGCATGCGCTGTAACAAGACCTTTTTTAACTGTCACAACTTTGTTATTGACAGCGTTGTAGCTACCATTTCCCGTGACATCTTTTTCAATGATTGTACCGTCTGGCTTAGTCGTTGTTTCCGTGACATAAAACTGTTCAGATTGGCCAACACCAAGTGTTAAATTTTTCTTACTTACCGAATAAGTGACCATATCCTGCGGAGCTTGCGTCACTTCAAGATAAACATAAATAGTCTCTTGTCCTGGAATCATGACACGGGCTTGCGTTTTACCTGGTGCGACTGCCGTAATAAGCCCTTTGTGAATTGTTGCAACTTTATTATTGACAACGTTATAGCTTGCTGTTCCTGTGACATCTTTTTCAACAACTGTGCCATCAGCTTTCGTTATAGTTTGTGTAACGAAGAGTTGTTCTTGCTGGCCAACACCAATTGTAAGATTCGTTTTACTGACAGAATAAGTAACTTCATCTTGTGCCGGTTTTGCTGCCACTTCAACTGCAACAATGGCGGCGAATTCTTTGTAACTTACCGCGATTTCGGTTGTCCCCGCGGCAATTGCTGTAACAGTACCATTTGCTACTGTTGCAACTAATTCATCAGCAGATGTAAATTCTGCTTCCAACGTAACGTCTTTTTCTTCAATTGTACCATCCGGTTTTGTTGTCGTTTCTGTTACTTTTAAACTTTCTTTATCGCCAGTTTGAAGTGAAAGGCTATTTTTATCGATAGAATACTCGACTAGATCCTTTTCAACTATTTCTCCAACGTGAATCACTTGTTCACCTTTATTTCCGGCAGCATCTTGAATGAGAACTGTCACTGTATCCGTTTCTTCATCAAATGCTGAAATAGGGAATGTGAATGAACCATCTTGCGCTAATTTGAATGAGATAGGTTGTCCCGCGATATCGTTTTTCGTAACTACATAAAAGGCTTTTAGTTTTTCATTCAAATCAAAGTTAAGACCATAGTTCGTAAGTTCCGCATTATACTCTAAATATTTATCTGTCACTTGACCTGTTGCTTGTCCCTCCGTAACCAAACCACTTATTTCGGGTTTCGTAGTTTTCACGACTACCGGGCCAACATAGCCCCCTACTACTGGGGGTGATCCTGAAACTGTTTCTCCGGCGAAGTCAATTGTGTAAAGGCCATCCGGAATTGTTGTTGGTTGTGCACCGGAAGCCCACGGTCTATATTGCCCTTTCACTCCCAACTGGTAAGATCCAGCGGGTAGCTCCTCGGCAGCATGTAGATAACCGATGTAACCGTCCCCGTATGATCCGCCATCCGGGTCCATAATATCCCAAATTTCAAGGAAGTTAAGTCCCAAATCGCCTGTTACTGTGAAGGAAAGCGTTGCTTCGTCTTGTACGCCGTCGCCATCAAATGACAAATCTGTTTCCGTAATTTCAAAATCTTTAAATTCTACTGCCGCTGCTCCAGCGAAATCAGCCGCGAATGGCAACGAAATTGCAGTTTCTTTGCCATTAATCTTGATGTATCCTAGTATTTCTGAACCCGCTTTTGCTTTTTCTTCTCTTGAGGCAGTAAGTGTAACTGTCAATAATTGCTCACCATTCAACGTGAAGGATGATTTGTCGACCGTCACTTTTGCGTCTTTGTATGCTTTCGTAACATCGACGGTCACATTGAAATCCCCGCCGCTCCCATTAATATCTTTCACTAGAATTCCTTTTGTAACTGAAAGATTACCTTCTTCGAGTGATTGCGGACCAAATGTCACAGTCCCTTTAATATTCTCCACAACTTCCCCACTATTATCCAGTACTGCTTCATCTATTGCGTAAGCGAGTACATTCGGATATGCTGCTGCAAAAGCATCTACACGTCCTGCACCTTGTGCCATTACATCATACGTATCCGTGTTTAAAACTTTAGCAGTGTTCGATAACGCGACTTTCACGTCAAAAGCATTCCAGTCTGGATTTGCTTGTTTAACAAGTGCTGCAATACCCGCGATATGCGGTGTTGCCATTGATGTGCCTGTTTTTCGTGTAAAAGCTTGTTCGTAACTTGCTTCTGGAAAGTCTGCTTTGTACATCGGAATTGTGGACATGATATTCGTTCCAGGTGCACTTACATCTGGTTTGATATCAAAGTTAGGAGTAGACGGTCCACGTGAACTTGAATCGTTTACATCATCTCCGATTGTCATTGTTTTATTGAAATTAGTGAAAGATACTGTTCCTTCTCCATTATTAAGAGCAGCACGAATTGCATCCCCGTCTGTTTGAGACAAATCGTATGCCGGTATGAATTCAAATGCATCACCAAGGAATGTACCGGAAGCACTTGGCGCATTCGTTCCACCGGCGAAATTGTGGATTAGTATGGCTATTGCACCTGCCTCTTTAGCAAATTCAATTTTGTCGACGAATGCAATTTCACCACGCGAGACAAGTACCACTTTTCCGTTTACATCTAAATGGTTATAATCTGCTTTTTCACCATTTCCAGGTACAGCTACAAGTTCATACTCGCCTGACAATTGCGCTGGTAAATCTTTTCCGAATGTCGTTCCCATTAGATTTACTGTTTTTGATAATTGATAATCTCCAACGGTTACATTAACATTACTATCAAAATTCGCTTCTGGATTTGTTGTATTACCCACTGCAATTCCAAGACGTGCAGTTGCTGGTGTACCCATCGTTCCCCGATTCGGACCCGAGTTGCCTGTCGCAATGACTGAAATGGTTCCGGCCATCATCGCATTATTAATAGCAAATGATCCACCGTCCGTTTCAGAGTTCGCTCCTCCACCAAGCGACAGATTGATAACATCCACTTCATTAATAACTGCTTCTTCAATCGCCGCAATGATACCGGATGTAGATCCACTTCCATAGGCTCCAAGTACACGGTAAGCGTAAAGATCCACTTCTGGCGCAATCCCTTTAACATTGTATAGATTTGCTCCAATCGCAGCAATTGTACCTGCTACATGTGTACCGTGAGAAGTATAAAAAGCGCTTCCATTCGCATTAAACTCTGGTGTACCAGCCGGACGTTCTACTGGTGATGTTTCCGAAGCATCATCATCTGCGCGTGTTCTCGTGTATACCGATGAATTCGGAATGAAGTTCTTCCCGCCTTTATAAATACCAGCAAAGTCGGGATGATCTTTGTCAATCCCCGTGTCAAGGACAGCCACTTTGATCCCTTGTCCTTTAATATTTTCAGCCCATAACTTTTCAATCCCTAGAAACGAAATACTAGTTTCCATAGTCGCCTCGACTGTTTCATTTGAAACTCGTGCTTCGTATGCATATACTTCAGCGTCCGGCTCGACTAATGTAACTCCTGAAAGTTCTAGTAGTCTTTCTAGGTCATCTGCTTTTACAGTTGCAGAAAAACCATTAAGTACTGTATTATAGGCAAACTTTTCGTTGAATTTGATATTTTTAATTTGCATTTCTTTTTTCAAAAATGTTTGCTGCGACTTTACTTTCTTTTTCACCGTAGTTGCATCTGCAGCGGTGAACGTTTTCCCGGCTAATTCTTTAATCCCCTGTTCGAGGGCAACTGGTTTTTCGGATAAATGAACAATAACAGATACTTCTTCGTCCCCAGTTAGCCCTTGCAAATCTTTGTGTAGCCTTGAATCGCCTTCTAACACATGTAATTGTTCAGCAATTGCAGCTTTTTGCTGCAAAATGTTTTCATTTTGTTGTTCTGGCTTGAATGGTTTTTCCCCTTCTACATTAGCCGATGCCGTGTAAGGCATTAGTAATGAGAAAACCATTAAGAAGGTCAAAAATGCACTAAAAAACTTAGTGAAATTATTATTTTTCAAATCACATTTCCCCCTCGTTCATTATTCCCAATTATTAAAAAATTGGACTACTATAATTTACCACGAGTTTACTAGAATAGGAACGGGAGTTTTGTATAAAATACAGTTTATTCGAAAATTCGTCCGAAGGTATGTTATCAGAATTGCCTAGTAGTAGTTCCTATGGTTTCTAACTAACGACTAAATGATTCCATTAGCCCACCTGGTGTTTTTGTATCCTTTGGATGAGTTCTTAACAGTTCTTCTTATTTATTTTCATAACTTTTCAAGTGCCGCCCTCGTTTTTGGTCCGTATATTCCATCGACTTCTCGAGGCGTATACACCATTTGAAATCGTCTAACTGCATTTTGTGTCTTCAGTCCGAACAGACCATCGACACCATGATTTGGAGCTCCTTTTTCAGGATAAAAGTATTTTTGTGCCAAAGCCTGTTGCATTGCATACACTTCAGGACCCCTATCTCCATATTTCAACACTTTGAAAACTGAAGGTTTTTTCTCTTCTCCTTGACCTCCCTGTTTATTTTTTATCTCCGAAATAAACTCAGACCAAATCGGCAATAGTTTACGAGGACAATTTTTTCCAGACCAGTTTTTATGAGGTACAACATTTCCAATTGAAATACCATGTTCTTTCATTAACTTATTTACGAGCCATATCGCATTGGCATTCGCTTTATTTTCATCGATACCTTCATAATCACAAATTTCAATACCGATACTTCGACGATTGCCCACCCCATTCGTACCATCCCCAGCATGCCAGCCATTTTCAGTCGTAGGCAAATGCTGATAAATAATCCCTTGATCATCTACCGTGTAATGCCAACTTTCGGCTGTTGTCGGATTTTTAACATACCTTCCATGCATTTCTGCATTTGCGCCTTTACTTGAATTCCCCGTATTATGGATTGTAATATAACTTGGTTTCATGGCATATCCTGGTCGGTTCTTTCTCCCCTTTGGAATATACTCTTTTTTAATCTCCATTTTTTCGCCCCCCACTGGAATTAGTGCGCGATATCAAAAAGTTATTCGCCACTTATTCACGTATATAGTGAGTAATGTGCAAAAAAGTGACAAAAAATGAACTTATTTCTGAATTTTTTCAAATAAATCCCCAAATCTGGTAGAAGATTCATTATAATAAAGCTATAGTTTGAAATTTAAGTAAGGGGAGTGATTCATACAATACTTAATCGTTAAAGAACAACAAAACCGTTTCACAGGAAAATTCGCTTGTCAATAACTATATATTTTGAAGTTATGAAACTTTATCCAGCTCGTAAACGTTAAAAACAATGTACTACTTAATATTATAAGACTTGGTATTTTCCAGTCGCGCTATGTATGTATACATAAGAAATTGGATTGTTCCAAAACAGGAGGATAAAAAATGAAGAAAAAAGTTTGGATTTGGGTTATTGCAATACTCGTAGTTTTAGGTATAGCCGCAGCGATAATTTGGTCACTAAACAACAAAAAGGTACATATGATGGACGACGAATTAGGTGAAATGAGTACTTTAGTTCAAAAAGCGTCTGAAGAATTATTAACAGAGTCGATTCTTGTAACAGGTAAAATTGTTCCAGAAGGAGAACAAAAAGTCTTTTTAGAACCTGAAAAAGGAGAAGTACTCGAATATAAAGTAACCGAAAATCAGCAAGTACTTGCTGGTGATGTCCTCTTTGAATATGATTCTTCAAAACTAAAAGTAGAATATGGTAAAGCGATTCGTGAAAGAGATTTAATTCAAAAAAGAGCCAAAATCGAACAAAGTCAAATCGCGGCAATGGAGAAGCAAATTGCTGCAACTAAAAAGAAAGTAGGCGTCAAGAAAGATCCGGATGAAAGTGGTTATGTCGAGCCTTCAGTAACACAAGCAGATGTGAATGCACTTGCTGCTGAAAAAGTTCAACTTGAAATTCAATACGAAGGTACAAAGTCTGAAATTACATCTGCACAAGAGCAAATTAATGAGCTAGATACACTTATAAAAGAAATGGTCGTTGTAAGTAAAATCGACGGTATTGTTGTAAAAGTCGATCAAAATATAGCGAAAACTGAAACAGGCTCAACTGACCCCGCCATCCACATCATTTCAAGCGGACCGTTCAAAGTCATTGGTACAATGAGTGAATTTGATACGGTGAAAATTCAAACTGATCAAGCAGTTGTCATCCGTCCAAAGGTATTTAAGGACAAAGAATGGAACGGTGTTGTTGAATCTGTTTCCCAATTTCCAAATGAAGAAGGCGGAGAAGATTACGGCGGCGGTGGTGGTAACGTCACAATGTATCCTTTTAAAGTTTCTATTACAGATGATACATCCGAATTACGCCAAGGTTTCCATGTTTCATTGGAAATAAACGTAGGTGGTAATGAGAAATCGCTTGTCGTTCCTCATATGGCACTTTTGGATGAAGGCGATTCAACTGCTGTTTTCGTATTAGTTGATGGCTTCCTTGAAAGGCGCGAAGTTCAAACAGGCGCTATGAACGATGAATATATAGAAATTACAGAGGGTGTCGAACTGGGCGAACTCGTCGTGATTGCTCCTGATGAAGGAATGCATGATGGAATGGAAGTGGTCTCCTTTGATGAAATTGAGTAAAGTTACAAAAGTTTATGGAAATGGAACGCTAAAGGTCCCGGTCCTCCACGGGATTGACTTATCGATAGAAACAGGAGAATTTGTTGCAATTATGGGACCTTCGGGATCTGGTAAATCGACACTTATGAATATAATTGGGTTTTTAGATACGCCCACTGCGGGTACATTTGAATTGAATGGCGATGAAGTCGGACTAGTAAAAGAAAATCAGCTTGCAAACTTAAGAAACGAACATATCGGATTCGTATTTCAACAATTTTTCTTACTCCCTCGATTAACGGCACTTAAAAATGTAGAAACACCGTTAATTTACGCAGGTATTCCAAAAAAAGAGCGAGCAAAAAGAGCCCAAGAAATGTTAACTAAAGTGGGTCTGGAAGAGAGAGTAAATTATTTACCGAATCAGCTATCCGGTGGTCAGAAACAACGTGTCGCAATTGCTCGTGCACTTGTTAATAACCCTTCGATTATTTTAGCAGATGAACCTACCGGTGCTTTGGATTCAAAAACGAGCGAACAAATTATGCAAGTTCTTGTTCAGCTCAATAAAGAAGGTAAAACAGTTATTATCGTCACGCATGAAGAAGAGATTGCTGCATATACAGACCGAATTATTACATTACGAGATGGACTCATTACGGATGACCGGAGGAAGACGTCATGAGTATATTGGAAAGTTTTAAAATTGCACTATCCTCTATTTGGAACCATAAAATACGCTCTATTTTAACGATGCTCGGGATTATTATCGGTGTCGCGGCTGTTATTATTATCGTTTCAATCGGTGAAGGTGCCAAAAAGCAAATGACGGAAGACATGTTTAATACGGATGAAAATGTAATCGAACTCTTTTATGAGCCCTTCCCTTCTGAGGATGGGTCTGAAATGATGTGGTACGAACCAGAATTAACGGGTGCTGACTTGGAGGCACTTCAGGAAGTACCAGGTATTAAATCTGTAATCGGTACGAATAATGGTTGGGGCATGATGGTGAATAACGACAAACAAAGCGACATGCAAATAACCGGTGTCGGTCCTGATTATTTTACCGCTGGAAAGCTTGAAATTGTCGATGGACGTCCTCTTAACATTCGTGACGTTGACAGTATGAACCGGGTTGTGATGATTGACACGGTTGCTAGAAAAAAACTTTTCAAGGAAACAGAACAAGTCATTGGTGAGATTGTCGAAATCGATGATAATCCGTATAAGATCGTTGGTGTCTATGAATCCTCTACTCCCGAAATGTACCGAGGTGAGGATGGAGAGTCACTTATGCCAAGATCACTTATAGCGATGATGTTTGGTCAAAGTGAGATCCAACAAATCTCCGTAATTGCGCAGGATCCAGAAACACTTGCAGAGACAGGGTTCATGGCTGCGGAAAAACTGACAGAGATAAAGAAGCTTGAAGATGGCATGTATAAGACCTATGACATGGGAGATTGGCAAGAAGAATATGAGCAGTATTTAACAATTATTACTTTGTTTATTAGTAGTATTGCTGGAATTTCACTTTTAGTTGGTGGTATTGGAGTTATGAATATTATGCTTGTATCTGTCACGGAACGAACGAGAGAAATAGGACTTCGAAAAGCGTTAGGTGCAACGAGAAGAAAAATACTTCTTCAATTTTTAATTGAGTCGGTTACATTAACTTCTTTAGGTGGACTTATAGGTATCGGTTTAGCTGTGCTTGCAACAGTTATTGTTGCACAAGTATCACCGATTCCTGCTACTGTTAGTCCATTTATCGTACTCATCGGTTTTGGTTTTTCTGCATTTATCGGTATTATTTTCGGGATTCTCCCTGCCAATAAAGCATCAAAACTTAGCCCAATCGATGCGCTAAGATACGAATAATATTTATCTGTTACAATAGTTTAAAACCCACCTGCCATTTGGCAGGTGGGTTTTATTTTCATTTTTTTAACTTAGCGCGCCTTTAATTTTCGTTTCGGGCATCGTATCGTCTGGTGAGATGTCCTTAAACGTTTCTCCCGCCTCTGCAAGGTCGCGTGTTCTGTGCGCAATACGTGAAGATGCAGATGCTGCAATACTTGCTACAAGATCATCGAGGAATGTATGAACAGCACCGCCTTTTTTCGTATCGAGTTCATTAATAATGCCGGTTTTGTTTTTGTCTAAATGACCAAATGTTGTAACAGCGATGGAACCGTATGTAAATACAGCACCGAGTGCGATTGTTTCATCTACACCAAATAACCCTTCATCTGATCTAACAATTTGTAAAAGAGGTTCGGATAGTTTTCCTTGTTCCGCCAACTCGTCAAGTTCAATACCGACAAGAATTGCGTGTTGAAGTTCACGTTTCCTAAGCACGCCTTCTACTGATTCAAGGCAGTGAGCCATTTGAAGACCCGGATTGTAAGGCAATTGCATTTCATATACAATCTCTGCCACATCCATTAATGTTACTCCTCTACGTAAAAGCGCCTCTTTAGTCGCTTCAGCTACAACTTTTGAATGAACCGGTTCTGCTTTTTCTCCCATAATAAAACAACCCCTTTTTAATTTGTAAACATAATGCAGTATAACCATTATACCTGTTATTGTGTATATGATACACTTTGAATTATCAACCTAGATTGGGGAGGCGCTAAAAAATGAAATATGGAAAAATTGAAGAAGTTACATTTTATAGTGAAGCACTTGATGAGGACATGCAGCTCCTCATCCATTTGCCACATAACTACTCAGAGTTATATAAGTTTTCAATACTCATTGCATCTGATGGCAAAGATTATTTTCAATATGGACGAATTGGACGGGTCGTTGATGAATTAGTTGCCGCACATGAAATTGAAAATGTCATCGTCGTCGGAGTGCCATATAAAAGCGTTAGTGAACGCAGACGATTATATCGTCCCGATGGCGACCGCTACGAGGCTTATCTTCGCTTTCTTGCACGCGAGCTCGTTCCATACATGGATGAAAACTACCCAACATACCAAGTTGGCGATGGCCGTGGCTTAATCGGTGATTCACTTGCCGCCACTGTTTCACTCATGGCAGCATCCAAGTACCCGAACACATTCGGCAGAGTTATATTACATTCGCCATATGTTGACGACGCTGTTCTTGAAGCTGTCGAAAATGTAAAGGATCCTTCCCGTTTTTCTATTTATCATGTAATTGGTCAAGGCGAAACAGAAGTAACAACACAAAATGATGGCGTGCAAGATTTTCTCACGCCCAATCGCGCATTAAAAGATTTAATAAAATCCAAAGGGTTTCGATACTTCTATGAGGAATTCAATGGTGATCATACTTGGAAATATTGGCAGCCCGACGTTCGGCGTGCTATTTCGATGATTTATGGGCAATAAGTAAAGAAATCCGACACTTTACTATCTATTCTGGTATAATTGAAGTTATCACGCTTATGTAAATTCAACTTTATTGGGAGGTAGTTTATTATGAAATATGGAATTGTAGCATTTCCATCTAAAGAACTCCAGGATTTAGCAAATGGTTATCGGAAAAGGTATGACCCACACTACTCGCTTATTCCACCACACTTAACAGTTAAAGGTGTTTTCGATGCCGATGAAAAAGAAGTAGAAGAAGTTGCAAAAGCGGTTAAAGAGATAACAAAAAAACACGGACCATTTGAGTTAGCTGTGCCAAAGGTCAGTACATTTGCACCTATTACGAATGCAATTTATTTCAAGGCGACATTAAATGACGAATTGGAAAATCTGCATAAAGATTTGAACTATGATTTCTTTGGTTCGAAACCTGAATATCAATTCGTACCGCATATTACAATCGCACAAAAGCTTTCTTCCGGAGAACACGATGATATTATTGGTCAACTTAAGATGATTGGCGTCAATCATAGTGAAATGATTGATCGTCTTCACCTAGTTTATCAATTAGAAGATGGATCATGGACTGTCTATGAAACATTCCGTCTTGAAGGAAGTAACTGAACATTGTTCCATGTAACAATCGCCACGACAGAGAAAGAACTGGAAGATGCTTTTTCTATTCGCAAAAAAGTATTCGTTGAAGAACAAGGTGTTCCGATTAGTCTTGAACTTGACGAACATGACAAAACGGCTTCACATTTCATCGTCTATACCGAAAATATGCCCATAGGCGCAGGCCGACTCCGTGAAACGGATGTTGGAACTGGTAAAGTTGAGCGGGTTTGTGTCCTTCCTGAATATCGGGGAAGACATCTTGGAAACCTTGTAATGAATGCACTTGAAACACATGCTAAAGAGAAAAAACTTCAAAAAATAGTTTTAAATTCTCAATCCTATGCGGTTCCATTCTATGAGAAACTTGGCTATGTCATTACTTCTCCAGAGTTCATGGATGCAGATATCCCTCACCGGGCAATGGAAAAAAAAGTAGATCTGTAAGTAAATAAGGGTCGTTCACAAGCAGTCATATGCTTTGTGAACTTCCCTTTTTTAGTATAGAAAAAAAGTATAGTTAGTCAACGTCCAAGCATATCTTGAATATCTTTAATATTCATCGCATTGCCGTTTGAAACAATTGACCGCACAAGTTCATCTTCCGTAGCTTGTGGTACATTTTTATTCGCCAGTTTGCCAACGTTACGAATAATCTTTCGCACTTGCCTTTCATCACTAAAATCTGCAAATTGAATTGCATTTGCTAAAGCGAACACTTCTTCCATTGGCACTCCTGTTTTTGATTCGATTTTCCGGAAAAATGAATCATTCATCCACTATCCCTCCTTCTTTAGCAAAAACTTCGGCCTACGATAATAAGCAAGATGAAGAGAACAACGATAAGCACAAATGTAGATCCACCGTAAGATCCCCCTCGCCCTTCTTCAAAACCTTGACAAGGGCCATATGGATTACAGAAACTTTGAGGACCATATCCAAATCCAGACATAATAATACCCCCTTCCTTCTACATATCCTATGCTCGGATTTGTAAATGGACGGGGGCATTTGTATAATATTATCGTTATAATCAATTATTTTTGAAGTTTGCTGCTGGATGAAGTCATACGCTACCTTTAGATTTAAAAATAATTGCCGCTATAAAACCGAATAAAATTGCCGAACTTATTCCAGAACTTGTTACTTCAAACATCCCCGTAAGAACGCCAATCAAACCATGTTTTTCGGCTTCTGCCATCGCTCCGTGTGTCAATGCATTCCCAAATGACGTGATAGGTATCGTAGCACCGGCACCCGCAAAGTCGATAAGCGGTTCATACAACCCAAACCCGTCAAGCACTGAACCTGTCACAACGAGTGTACATAATGTGTGCGCTGGAGTTAGTTTCGCTACGTCAAATAATAGCTGGGCGATGACGCATATAAGTCCACCTACAATAAAAGCTGTAATGAATATAGAAACCATTGCGTCCACTCATTTCATCATTAATTCGACTGCATGCGCTATGCACGGAATCGTTTCTCCCTGTTGATATGATAATGGCGACAGAAGAGCACCGGTTGCGATAAGTAACACACGATTGTATTCACCTTTCATCATCTTTGCGTATACATCCGTGTAGTACATCGCGGCAGAACAGCCAGCCCCACTTGCGCCCGACATGAATAGAGGGTCACTTCCATAAAATTCCGACCCGGCATCCCTAAAATTATTCCACACATTAAGCTCTTCTTTTTTGGCAAGTGTTTTATACATTTCAAATCCAGTTTTACCTAAATCCCCCGTAATTATTGCATCATAATCCGCCGTCTTTTTGCCGTGACCTTCCAAATGTCTTTGTAACGTATCCGCAGCTGCCGGTGCCATCGCCGCCCCCATATTAAGTGGATCCGTTAGGCCTAAATCAATCACACGACCAACAGTAGCACATATGATTGCTGGAAATCCTTTTTCAAACGGAGTTACTGCAGCAACTCCAGCCGCCGTTACGGTCCACTGTGAAGTTCCAGGCTTTTGGGAGCCGTATTCCACAGGATACCGAAACTGTCTTTCAATCGAATTATGTTGACTCGACGCTCCCGCAAGAGCACATTCAGACATGCCCAATTCCGTTAACAATGCCGCGGTAATTAGTGTAGAGATGGACGTCGCACATGCTGAAAACATCCCTAGAAAAGGTATTTGTAAAGTAGCGGCGCAAAAGTTTGAAGGAGTCATTTGATTAACCAAGTCACCTACAAGTAAAAAGTCTGTATCGCCCGGTGCAATTTTGATTTTATCTAATGCAATTGTACAGGCATCTTCCATCATTTTTGAATGAGCTTGCTCATTTGTTGGTAGTTCGCATCGTTCGTCATCATATACTTTGTCAAATAGCTCCGCAAACGTACTTTTTCTTTCAAGTGGCCCGGCTGTTACACCAGTAGCAGTAATCGAAGGGTTTGAAGGGAATTTAAGAAGTCCTTTTACTACCATGACACAACACCTAATTTCACAAGAATTGTTTTAACAAGTGCGACTACAAATGCCGAAAATACGCCGAATAAAATAACCGATCCTGCGAGTTTAAATATATTGCCACCCACCCCAAGTACATATCCTTCACTTTTATGTTCAATTGCCGCGGAAACGATTGCATTGCTAAAACCCGTAATCGGCACTGCTGCTCCTGCCCCTCCAAACTGTGCAATTTTTTTGTATTTTCCAAACCCAGTTAGGAGCATTGCAAAAAAAATCATTGTTGCAACAGTTGGATTGCTTGCTGTCCGCTCTGTAAAATCAAAGAACTTCATATAGAAAAAAGTGACAAACTGTCCGATTAGACAAATGGTTCCACCGGTAATAAAAGCAAAAAAAATATTTTTTGCTAAAGGGGTTTTGGGTGCCATTTCCTTTTCAAGTTTCGCGTATTTTTCTTCATTCATTTAGGTCTCTTCCTTTACAAGAGATTTTAATTTTTTCACCTTTTCACCGATATCCTTCTTATCTTTCATTTCTAAAATCTTTTTAATTTCCATAACTATTTTGCTGTCTGCCGAAACGACTATATCCAGTTCCGGGTAAACTTTTTCTAGATCATCTTTAAGTTCTTTTTCAATTTTAGCTTTTTTAAATCTTTGGAAAGTCTTCACTGATACGCCTGCTATTAAATCTTTTTTATTAAAGATTGCAACTACATCTGTCAGACGATTATCATCCATAAAAATTCCTTCCGCATTTTTTTCTTCTTCATCCGTACTGTTATGGATGCGAAAATCTATTTTATCGCCATCTCCGAAACAGCCCGACAATAAAATAGAAATTACGAAAAGTAATGCCAGTCTTCGAATAATAATCCCCTCCATTTATTGCAGTATGTCATCTGCACATCAACTTTATTCAAATATCTGAACGACAGCCCTAACAAGATGAAACCCAATGCATAAATTATAGAGAACTAAGAAAAGGAGGTGTTATTTATGGGATGTGGAAGAGATGAAGAAGTTTCAAATGTGCGAGTCCATGATAACTGTATTTGTGAAGTTGTGCGAGCGATTAGAAGAATTCAAGATATTCGAGATGACCTAGATTGTGATGACTGCAGAACCGACTGCTTTTTGACTCCGCTTGGAAGCCTTGTGAGCCCTTCAAGACAGCGGACGAACACGCGGGTATTCATGCTTTTAAATGATGAAGGTGATCCGTTCAAGGCGATGTTTAATAGCAGAAGAAGAGGTAGAAGAGATAATGATAGAACTGCAGCAGCTGAACAAGGAAAAAATAGAGATTGTAATAGTTGCTTCTCGGTTTTCTTTAGAGTTCAAAACGTATTCGATAACTGCTGTGCAACGTTACAAGTACTTGAACCACGCGACGAAAACGGTAGAAAGGTTAATCTATTCAAAAATGGCAAGCTAGATTTTGATGCAATTTGTGACGTAGAAAGATTTGAAGCGACAGGAGCTTGTATTACAGTTGACTTGAAATGTTTCTGTGCGATTCAATGTGTTAAAGATGTTCACATTGATTGTGACGAAGACTAATACGTTTACCTGCAATGCCTAAGTCTGCCCGATTGGTTAATACCGATCGGGCAAATTTCATTTATAAACAAAGAAAAAGCAAATCGGATATCCGATTTGCTTTTTCTTTGTTTATTCTTCCAAAAACGGCTGTCCTCGCCACAAAACTTCTTCAATACTTGTTAATTCTACCGCCACGATTTCTTCTTCTTTTCCATGAAGTACGATAAAAACCGTTTCGCCTTCCACCTTATCAATAATTCCCTTCAATATCTCATCCCCAATTTGAAATTGAAGCGGTTGATAGATTTCTTTTCGAAAGTCTCCGCTAAGATAGATTATTCGGCTACGGATCGATGGATCGCCTTCCGTTACAGGCTCAACTTCTTCTTGTTCGTTTTCGACATCACCTTCTGAATCTACAACTTCTTCTGTATTCAATAGAAAAATGGAAGTACTTTCTTCCCGTTCGACTTTGGCCTTAATGAATACAGGCGGCCCATGTACAAAAAGTATTGGCTCGTTGTATATAATGATGTGCACATCCTTTTTAGGCTAGTATATGCGCTAAAGTAAACCGGCGTTCACACGGGACAGTATTGAGGATTATATAAGCTAATCTAAAGATCCCCAATGAACAACGTTGCCAAGCCGAGGTAAATAATAATGCTAATAATATCATTCAATGTCGTTATAAAAGGACCTGATGCTACCGCGGGATCGACTTTCATTTTATGCATAAACAATGGAATGAAAGATCCCGAAATTGTTGCAACAAATATGGATACAAAAATAGCTGCACCGACTAAAAGTCCAATAAGAAATTCATGCTTCCAAACGTAAATTAGCCCTACTACAAATATTGCACAAATTAGGCCTGTAATAAGACCCGTTCCAGCTTCTCTAAGCAGTAGTTTGAATTTACTTTCGTCTTCAATATCTTTCGTTGCGATTCCGCGAACTGCAACAGCTAATGATTGTGTCCCACTATTACCGGCAGTTCCAGCAATAAGGGGAATAAACGCTGCAAGCAGTGCTACTTTTGAAATCGTCTCTGTAAATAAATCAATCAGATTCGCTGTTAACATACCAAGTACTAATAAAATAATAAGCCATGGCAGTCTTTTCTTCGCTGCACTTAACGGGCTTTTATCAAACGTATCCATATCAGAAACAGCCGCGAGTTTTGAATAGTCATCGGATGCTTCTTCATCTAGTACGTCAATAATGTCATCGACAGTAATAATCCCTAGTATATGTTGTTGAAAATCGACAACAGGTACCGCAAGGAAATTATAGTCTTTAATCATGCGTGCAACGTCTTCTTGGTCATCGCTGACGAGTACACTGACAACGCGATCACTCATAATCGAATGGATCAGCATATCCTCATCCGCAATTATTAAATCACGTAGTGAAACAACCCCCGCGAGCTGCCGTTCTTCATTGACAACGAAAACATAATAAATTGTTTCCGCTTCCGGTGCTTCGTTACGCAAAATCGTCATCGCCGAACGAACTGTTGAATTTCCAGGAACAGTAACATATTCTGTCGTCATAATTGAACCGGCCGTATGTTCCTCATAATGCAGAAGCGATTTAATTTTAGCGGCGGCTTCTTTATTCATCAGCGTTAAATAACTTACAGCTTGGGATTTGTCTAGTTCATTCAGGACATCAACCGCGTTATCCACGAACATGTAAGAAATCATGTCCGCTGCATACGTCGTGTCCATCTCCTCAAGGAACTGTTTGTATTCGTGATCATAAATTTCACTTGTTTCGAAAATTTCGGCAAGCTCTTTTGGAGACAAATAATGGTACATTGTTTTTCTAAATTCTGGGCCAATCTTCTCATAAAACGTACCCCGGTCATACGGATGTAACATTAAATATTCATTGCGAAAAGATTGCATGTCATTTTCTTGAAGAAACTCGATCAAATTATCTTCGTTATACTCTATATCTTCGGCCATAACGCACCTTCCTTTCCATACCGCTTTGCTTTCACTCGATATATTAGCGTACAATTTAATCATAATACTAAAAAAGATGAATTTATATGAAATTCGATATTATTCGCGACATTCACGGGTGCTTCAATGAGCTAATTCAATTGGTCGAAAAGCTTAGTTATTCAATGACATCAGATTACCCTACTCATCCAAATGATAGGCAACTTGCCTTTGTTGGCGATGCAATGGATAGGGGTCCTGATTCATTAGCAACGTTGCTCTTTCTTTTTGATCTCCAAGATTCAGAAAGACTTATTTATTCCCCGGGAAATTACTGCAAAAAACTTTACAGATATACACAAGGAAGTAATGTTTTGACGATTTATGGACTTGAAACGACAATAGCTGAGCTTAATCTTCTATGACCGAAAGGACGCACTCGCTTTTTGAACCGGTATATCCAATTTTATGAAGCCTTACCACTATACCATAGTTGAGACGATGGAAAATTGATTGTTCTCCATGCAGGAATTCGTGGTGATATGATTGGGGTCCCACCAACAAATAGTATCCGTGTATTTGTTCAGTATGGTGATATTACAGGCTAAAAACTTCCCGACAGCAGACCTTTTAGGCGCGATTGGGCAAAAAACTACGATGGGAATCCATTTATTGTTTACGGACATACACCCGTGTCAGAAGCGCGTTTCGTCAACAACACGGTTAATATAAGACACTGGGTGCGTCTTTGGTGGAAAATTAACCGTATTGCGTTACCCAGAAATGAAACCCGTTTCAGTTCCTTCATCACTCCCGTTTTTTATCGGAAGGTTCACTACATTCAGCTAATCCTGCAAAGAAGCTTCATATCAGTTGGTATGTCGCTTCTGAACTCCATGCATTCCCCATTTAGCGGATGTTGAAACTTTAACGTTGCGCAATGCAGCGCTTGTCGGTCGATTAAAGTTCGCGTGCCACCATATAAATCATCTCCGGCGAGACTATGCCCCGTCCAGTACATATGAACCCTTATTTGGTGTGTTCTTCCTGTATGAAGAACAAGACGAACCCTTGTCAAGTTACATTTCCCATTGCCTATCCGCTCAATGACCCGAACGTCCGTTCGTGCGTATTGGCCATCTTCGCGGACAATACGCTCAATAATACTTCCGTCTTTTCTACCGATTGGCGCTTCTATGACGAACGCATCTTTTTCGACCTGTCCTTCGACAACCGCCTCATACTGCCTCGTGAACCCATTGTCTTCCATTTGTTTACTTAACAGATGATGAATATGTCTATTTTTTGCGATGCAAATTAAACCCGACGTATCCCGATCTAGTCTAGTAACTACATGAACTGTTGCTGGGATATTTTCACGTAAAAATTTACCGGCGATTGCATTTGCAATCGTCCCCGAAGGATGATCCCGTGATGGAATTGTACTTTTACCAGGTGGCTTATCGATAATTATTATAGCATCGTCTTCATAGACTATATTAAGGTCGCCGTCTTCGGCTATCAGACCATTACTAATTTCTTCTTGTGGGAAAATAATTTCAACTTCGTCGCCTTGCATCAAAGTGTAACGCACATTTTGTTCAACTCCGTTTACTTTCAGTGTTCCCCCTCCATATTTAGTTGCGGTTAATGTTCGTTTCGATATTCCTTTTTGCTGAAGGAATTCACGTAGTAATATCCCTGAGTCACTCACTGTAAATTGTAAGCAAAACCGCGGATCCTTATAGTCCCTGTTATTCATCGCTGTCAATAAAAGAATCCCCAACACGCTCCCAAAATGGAAATGGGCGGAATCTGGCGAAGCGCACTTTCTTCTTCGAAACTTCGTACTCAATGGATTTTACATCTTTATGTAGAAGTTGAAGATGGTCCACAGTAACCATGAAGTCGGGTCCCTTAACTGGTTTTAAGACGCATTTATGATGCGCTGGTAAAACAAGAGGAGAACCGACCGTTCGGAACACACGATTATTGATAGAGGCCATCTCAGTGAGCTGCATGGCTCGTAATGCTGGATGAATAATAGCCCCACCTAACGCCTTGTTATACGCTGTTGAACCTGACGGCGTTGACATGCATAGGCCGTCCCCACGAAATCGCTCAAAATGATTGCCGTTTAGTTCAACGTCCATTACAAGAGTGACCTCTGGCGATTTGACCGTAGATTCATTGAGCGCAAGATAAAGCGCGCTTTCTGTCGCATTTCGATAATTAATTGTCACGTCTAACAATGGATATTCAATAACGCTATATTCTTTACGGGCAATAGAAATAACGAGCTTTTCAATTTCAACCGGCTTCCAATCCGCATAAAAACCAAGATGCCCTGTATGGATTCCAACGAATGCCGTATCTTTTAAACGATGACTGTATTTATGAAACGCATGAAGTAACGTTCCATCTCCACCAATTGACAAAACAATCTGTGGCTCCTCCTCATCAAAGATAAGCCCGAAATCAGTCAAATATTCTTTCGCTTCTGCCATAAGTTGATTGGATAAGTCGTCGTTTCTTGACTGAATAGCAAATTTCATCGCTTTAAGTCTCCCTTCCTTTTTTTGTTTCCATATCGTCTCGTTGCAGTTTCTTTAAATGCACTGAAATATTGTTGCGCATCTTGGATCTCATCGCGAATAAGCGACATCTCTTCATCCAAGCGAAAAGCCGCTTCCGCTGCACTTTTTAGACGTAAACTAATTTCTTCTGGTAACTCACTTTCGTACTTATAGTTCAATGAGTGCTCAATCGAAGCCCAAAAGTTCATCGCCAATGTCCGAATTTGAATTTCGGCTAATATTGTTTTTTCACCGTGAATCGTCTGCACGGGATACTTAATAATCATATGATATGAACGATAGCCACTTGGTTTTTTATTTTCAATATAATTTCTTTCTTCAATTACTTCCAAATCATTCCGATTCCGTAACGTTTCTACAACTGTTTCAATGTCGTCGACAAATTGACACATCAGGCGTAATCCTGCGATATCTGGTAGTTCTTTGGCAAGTTCCTCTGAAGGTTCGAACGGGATTCCTTTTTCAAGAGTCTTGTCATAAATGCTCGCAAGTGGTTTAACCCTACCTGTTACAAACTCAACCGGGGTATGCACATCTTCCAAATCGTATTGTGAACGTATCCCTTTAAGTTTAATTTTCAATTCATCTACAGCCTGTTTATACGGCTCAAGAAACTGACTCCATTGACCCATTCTTACCCCTCCCAGCGATTATTCTGTACTTGTTAGTATTTCAGAGAATGCTTTTTCAACTGCTAAAGGAAAGTTTTCTCCGTAATTATTGTTGCCTTCAATATTAAATATAAGCATCGTTAATTCTTCATTGAATCCATTTAACGTAAGGGTTTCTTCACCCCAAGTAAGCAAAGGATCTACACCCGTTTTTAAAACATCTACCATAAGCGGCCAAACAGCTTCGGAAAAATGGATATGGCGGTATCCTTCTTCTTCTTCAAGTAGATAAACGAATGTAATTTTATCGGTATCTGTAATCATTGTTCCTGAAGGTGTCCCCTTCAAACTTTCTGGAGTCTTTGCCAATAAAAAACGGATTTCTTCGGTATTTTTCATACCCTTTTCGATATGTAATTGAGTCTGCATAATCATTTCATCCCTTCATATTCACTAAGTTCAGTCTATCATATGAAGCGCTGTCTTGCAGTCTGAAATGTGCCTGGGTCCTAACATTCGGAACGATTTATTTCATCGTTTATAAATTCCCTAAAGAGCTATTTATTTGTTAAAACGGTGTAGGATTGGTAGAATGTCAATACAGTCAGAGCAAAGGAGAATAACATAATGATTAGAAAACCTTTGATCCCATATGAGGAGATCGGTGCAGAGAAATTGTCGGATCTTATCGACTCATTTTATGCTAAAGTCGGCGTCCACCCAGATCTTATCCCGATTTTCCCGGACGACCTGACAGAAACAGCTCGTAAACAAAAACAATTTATGACTCAATACCTAGGCGGACCTAATTTATATTCTGAAGAGCATGGCCACCCGATGATGAAAGCACGCCATAATCCATTTCCAATTACACCAACACGGGCTGAAGCTTGGTTATCTTGTATGAGTAGAGCTATGGACGATGTCGGACTTGAAGGACAGATTCGTGAATTTTATTATAAACGCCTCGTTCTAACTGCCCACCATATGGTGAACATGAACGAGGAGGGATCGCAGTGAATCAGCAAACACTGATGGAAAACCCTTACAGTTTATCTCCACTAAACAGGCCGATTGAAATATATCTTTTTATTGATCCACTTTGTGTGGACTGCTGGTCATTACAGCCAATACTTCGTAAACTACAAATAGATTATGAGCGTATTTTCACGCTTCGAATTGCATTGCGCACGTCACTTCCTACTTTAAATTTACAACCTTCTCCGTGTAAGGATTCAAGCGACACATGTGATAAAACACATGCTAGCTTCCCATCCATTGCGATAAAAGCGGCAGAGTTTCAAGGAAAGCGTGCCGGTCTTAGATTTTTATCTAAAATGCTTGAATATTCATACTTAAAGTCAAGAAATATAACATCTTTTTCGGTACTTCTTGAAATCGCAGAAAAAATACATTTGGACATTGATGAATTCACAAAAGACTTTTCATCACATAACGTTTTACGTTCGTTGCAAGTCGACCTGTATATGGCAAAAGAAATGGAAGTCGACAAAGCGCCAACTTTTGTATTCTTCAATGAAAATATTGAAGATGAAGGTTTAAAAGTGAGTGGCCTTTATGAATACGATATATATGAGCAAATTCTTGAAGAATTAATCGGCCAATCAATTATTCCCGATAACCCACCACCACTCGATGACTTATTCGGACGTTTTGATACACTTGCTACAAAAGAAATCGCGGAAATTTATAATATTTCCGAAAGTTCTGCAGAACGTGAACTGAAAAAACGTCTATTGCAACAACATGTGGAACGACTTCCATTTCAAGATGTAACGCTATGGCGAAAAAAGCGTTTAGAAGCATAAAAAATGTCCCGTAAACCGAATTTCTTTCGGTAAACGGGACATTTTTTTGTATACAAAAGAGCATCCAATCCTGGGGGGGAATGGATGCTCTTATAAAAAGGGAATGGGAGAAATGTCACTACAAACAAAAGGGGTGTTGTTTAGTATGTGATTTATTTCACATCCTTATCTTATCACAGGATAGCAATTGCATCAACTTTTCACAAAGTCTTTCACAATAACGTCACATTTTGTATATATAAGGTGAAATAAGGATATCTGATTGAACACGTTGCAATGCTTGTAGTAGCCATCTTCACTTGATTGGAGTTTAAATAGGAACACCTTATTTAAACATTCTTTTTCCAGCAGAAGTTCAATCCTTTGTACAATAAAATAAATACAGCTTGATTTACCTAGTTATAATCTAGGCGAATCAAGCTGTTTTTTATAAATTATTGTTTTAGAAGCAGTGCTTCGAGTTCATTTAGCTTTTCCTCAAACACACGGCATGCTTCCTCAATCGGTGCAGCACTTGTCATATCGACTCCTGCCTTTTTAAGCACTTCAATTGGATAATCCGACGAACCCGCTTTCAAAAAATTATTAATGTATCTCTCAACTGCCGGTTCGCCTTCTGTTAGTATTTGATTGCTCAAGGCCACTGCGGCGCTATACCCCGTTGCATATTGATATACATAATAATTGTAATAGAAATGAGGTATTCTAGCCCATTCCAATCCTATTTCTTCATCAATCACAAGGTCTTCACCAAAGTATTTTTTATTTAACGCATAATACTCTTCGGTTAGTTTTTCAGCGGTCAATGCGACTCCATCTTGATCTAACTTATGGATTTGATGTTCAAATTCAGCAAACATTGTTTGACGGAACACAGTTCCACGGAATCCATCAAGCCAGTAATTCAGAAGATAAATCCGTTTTTGTTCGTCATCAATTGTTTTCAATAAATGCTCGTTTAATATCGCCTCGTTTACCGTTGAAGCAACTTCTGCTACGAAAATCGAATAACCGCTGTAAACGAATGGTTGGGTTTTTCTTGAATAATAGCTATGCACACTATGACCAAACTCATGAGCCAATGTGAACAAATTGCTCGCACTATCTTGCCAATTCATAAGAATATACGGATTCGTCCCGTAAGAACCTGAAGAATAGGCACCCGAACGTTTTCCTTTATTTTCACGGACATCGACCCAGCGATTTTCAAGTCCTTCTTTGACAATCGATACATATTCCTCGCCTAGCGGTTCGAAGCTTTCAAGCATTGTTTGTGCCGCTTCCTTATACGGAATTTTCATATCCGCATCTTTTACAAGCGGTGCATATAAATCCCACATATGAAGTTCATCGAGTTCAAATACTTTTTTCCGAAGCGCAACATATCGTTGTAATAAATGAACATTTTTATTAATTGTAGCTACAAGATTATCGTATACTTGCTCTGGAATATGGTTGTTCGACATCGCAGCTTCACGTGCAGACGAGTAATTGCGAATTTTCGCATTGACGTTATCCCCCTTTACGTTACCAGCTAGGGTAGATGCAAATGTATTTTGAAATTTACCGTATGTCGAATGCATCGCTTTAAACGCATCTTCGCGAACTTTCCTATTATCACTTTCAAGAAAACCAATATAACGGCCGTGGGATAATTCTACTTCTTCCCCGTCATCATCTTTAACAATTGGAAACGTTAAATCCGCGTTATTCAGCATGCTGAACGTTTCAGATGAACTACCCGTTACTTCGGAGAGTTGTGCAAGTAATGCTTCTTGTTCAGCTGGTAAAACATGAGGGCGCTGCGTATTAATCTCTTCAATTTCCTGTTTATATAAGCCCAGCCCACTATGTTCTTCCATAGATTTTTTCAATTCCAATTCATCAATTGACAATAACTCGGGTAAAAAAAATGACAATGCAGTTGAAATTTTCACATATAAAGATTTAACCCGACTGTCCATCGCCTGATAGAAACTGTTTGTCGTGTCTTGGTCAGTTTTTAAATGGGCGTAAGTGTAAAGACGACGCAATCTTATAGATAGCGAATCTCGGTACTCTAAGGCTTCCAGAAGTGCTTCCGGTCCATTACCTAAAGTGCCTTTAAACGAATCCCCTTTTGTTGAAAATGCTTCAACTTCTTTAAATTCTTCTTCCCATGCATCATCCGTCGCAAAAATATCTTCGAGACGCCACGTCTCCTCTACTTTCACCTCATCGCGATTAAGTACTTTGTTTTTATTTTCAGCTGACATATTAAAAGTCCCCCTTCTTCCGATACTTCGGAAAACGAATCACTCTATTTTCTCAATGTTCTTTCGTCTTTGCAAGGAAACGTTCCGCAAATAATTGAACTATTTTCTTTTCACTAAAATCCATGTTTCTTTGCGGGGATTCGACACCGATTGAAATAAAATAATCTCGATAAGCAAAACACGCTTCCAGACAATCGTTCAATTTCCCCCCTTCCTCACTTATGAAATCTTGTATTAAATTCCTCGACAAACTACTAAAAGTAATTCCACGCTGCCTCATAAAATGAATAAGCCTTAGCTGCCATTCACAGGCATGTACAGAAAAACTGTCGGAAAAAGGGACGGGTAATCCAATCCATATCGGAAGATCTATAGGCAATGTTCTTAGTTCATAACAACTTCTTAAAAAGGGATCATTTATTCCTTTCCTGTTCAATAAAACACGGGACTTCAAAAAGTTCATGCGGCTTGATAAATAAAGTGATGTATATTGTTCTAGTTCTACTTGAGATGGGATTTTTGGACGAGCAAAAGGAAATGTTTGCATAGATATAGGCAGTGTTCGATGAATACCAATATATCGATTTCCCGCGAGATGAATTAAACTACTGTAATAGTGAAATTGTTTCGTTTGGGGATTATAAGTGAGGAAGATTGTTCCTTCTGGGGAATTATAGGTGAAAAAACTTACTTGAAACTTGGAAAACTGATAGATGCCTACACCTTGGGGAGATGTATTCGATTGCGCTGGGGTGCGCATAATCCAGATTGGTTTCATATCTGCACTTAAGTAGCCGTTCGTCCTCGCCTTTACTTTGTGGACTGCAATTGTGCTGCATTGAAACTCCACCGGAATTTGTTGGGAATCGATTGTAATAAGTAAATCAGGTCGTTGTGACAATGATTTGAAATACGGTTCTAACACAACTTGATCTGCAGTTTTTTGGAAAAATTTAAATAACTGTATTTTTCCTTCCAAATGCTCTTTCGACTCACCTTCTGAAAATGAAGCGGAACAAGATGCGTCACTTTTGTGGGCAAAGTGCGGGATGACAATGTCTCCCACTTTTAACTGTACTTGTTTCCCGCATTGTGGACAGTAAAAGTTTGAAGATAAACGCCACTCTTTAAGCTCTTTCCTTTTCATTTCACGGTTTAAGACAATAAGTTGACCATCCGAAGTTTTCGCTGTTAATATAGCACTTCCCTCCTCTTATTCCAATTTTACGAATAGTCAGTACATATTGCAAATAATAAGTTGAACTAGTGAATGTAAACTTCAGGTATTTTAATAGAAACGCTTTATTTTAATCTATATAAGCTGAACTAAAGAATGTGACACCTAGTTGATTGAAGTGGAGAGCGGCGACTCTAGCGAGAACGCAAGAGATCCGAGACCCTGGACAAAGCGAAAGCGAAGGAAGCGGCTCGGTCCTTTCCCACGGAAAGCGTCCGCTCGGAACGGAAATCAACAGCTCGATAAAGCGATCACCATTGGACTTTTTTAGGTTAGAATCTTTAATTCAACCTATACATAAAGCATATCTTTGAAAAACAAAACAAAAAACACAACTAGCTAGAAAGATAGTTGCGTTTTTTCATTGAATTTACTTTACGTTCTAAAAGTATTTGTCGATTTGTTTAAATACATCCGAGTCCATTATAACTTTACCGTATTCCTCAAGTCGATGGATCGTTACATTGGATGGTGTCGCAAACTCTGTCAGTACATTGAAATAGTCTGTTTTACGATTATCATCCATCACTTCCGAATCGTAAACAACATGCAAGTAATATTTACCTTCAAATAAGTAAAGTGATGTCTTCACATCGTATCCTTGTACCCGACTTGAAAGTAAAATAAGATCATCGAATTCCTTGAAACAAAAAGCGCTATCAAGCCACTCACGTGCTCCATTTAACCCATCCGAAAGCGTATCTTCGTCAGTAAAAATTTCAATATCGGGCTGAAACTTACTACTTTGGTCCGAATTCGTAAATGGAGATTCACTTATTTGTCCGTCTTCTCCTTCTGAAGCCCGCGTTACTGTAACCTCTATTCCGTCACTCATCGCATGGACTTGAATCCATAATGGACCCTCTACTTCAAATTCGGACTCTTCGTTGATTTCATCCATCATTTCCCAAAATAGTTCTTCGCTTTTATCACGATTATACCAAACTTCTTCTCGGGTAAATCCACGATCTTCGATATCTTTATATGATAAAAAAAACTTAACTGTATTTTCATTGATTCGTTCGATTTCCATCTCTTAATCTCTCCCTTCCCACAGAACAGGTTCAAACCCGCTCATTCTAATGATATGCAACTAATCTGCAATGCCTTATACTTAATATATGACCGCTCCGCAAGATATGAAAGGGTTTCGCCTTAGAACGATGACTTTTGATAATATTAGCATTGTAGATAACATTCGACAGGAATGCAAGAGAAAAAAAAAAGCTGACAGGTTAACGGCATTTTTCAATGTCATACCTACCAACTTTTTAAAACAATCTTATTAGTTCACCATACGCCTTGCTTCAAGTAGCTGGTAAGCCCTAACTTTTCTAGGAAGGAAACGCCTAATCTCATCCTCATTGTAACCGACCTGCAGCCTTTTCTCATCTAGAATAATTGGTCTTCTAAGCAGTCCCGGGTGTTCTTGAATAAGTTCGTATAGTCTTTTCAATGGAAGACTTTCTACGTCCACATTTAGCTTTTGGAATATTTTCGATCTTGTTGAAATAATTTCATCCGTGCCGTCTTCTGTCATTCGCAGGATTTCTTTTATCTCATCGATATTTAAAGGTTCCGAAAAAATATTACGTTCTGTATATGGAATCTCATGCTCCTCGAGCCATGCTTTTGCTTTTCTACATGATGTACAACTTGGTGATGTAAATAATGTGACCATCATACACTGACACTTCCTTTCAAATTTGCTAAGTCCAACTTTTTAATTTATAATGAAGTTCAATTTATAATTATTGTAAACTGTGCTGTTCTATTTACATTATACACATATTCATTAACGATGAATACAGTTTTTAAGAAATAGTCAAGTAATAAATATATACCGTCACAATTTCTTAACATAATTGACTTTTCAACGTGCTAAAAGTTGCTTTATTCCTCTTCCTTACTGTTATACCCGCTACGGCGTGTAATTAAACATCCATTTAATTTTAATTTCACATTCTCAATTGAAGCATTTGTATTGAAAAACGTTCTTCTAGTTAATAATACGTTTCAACCTACCTAAAGGTTTCAATAAAAAGAGAAAATTTGAGAAACGTCATTAACATTCCTCATTTTTTCTTATTGCTTATAATTAACACCTGTTGAGTATCTATTCCCTGCATTCCAAAGAAGATACTCATCGATGCCATTATCTTTTAATCCTTTAATCTGCGCTTCAACTTCTGCTTTTCCGTACTGAAGATAATTTCCCTCACCAAGCCATGACGCACTAAAGTCTTGGATCCAAGGTCTAGAAATCGGCTTATTTTTAAGCGTTCCTAATACTTCATTTTCAACTTTTGCATATTCTGCCACCAAGCGGTATGGCTCTAAATCTGGTTTGTCAATGCCAAAGTAAGACGTCCAATGACTCGGATAAATCATCGAGGAAATAACATCCACATTTTCTGATATTCTTGAAAAGTTTTGGCCAATTCCCGGTGCTTCAGTTAATGTCGCTGCATAGCCAAAAATATCTACAGACACTTTTGTACCGTATGGTTTTAACTGCTCCCGTACGTATTCAACAAAATCTGTAATTGCTTCCACACGGCGTTGAACCGGATCAAGTTCAGATTCCCCGTATGTTTCAAATTCGTATTTTAACGTTTCATGTCTCTTTTCAAAACCTTCTGGAAAACGGACATAATCAAACTGAATTTCTTGAAAGCCCATTTTCGCGGCTTCAATTGCAATTTGAACATTATGATCCCAAACTTCTTTTAAGAACGGGTTAACAAAGGATTCCCCGCGCCCGTTTTTCCATACATTTTTTCCATCCATAAACGAAAGATCCGGACGTTTTTCTGCAAGTACGCTGTCTTTAAAAACAACAATTCTTCCTATTGGATAAATTTGTTTCTTTTCAAGCACCTTAAGCATTGCCCACGGGTCTTGAATATATGGTTTTCCAATATCAAGTGCTATTAACTCAGAATCTTTTCTAGGCTCGTACGTAAGATACCCAAAATCATCTTTAATATCAATGACCATTGCATTTAGATCTGTCGTGTCCAGTAATCCGACAAGGCTATCAAAACGCGCCCCACCTGCCGAATGTCCAGTTACATATATACCTCGTACTGCGTCTGGATATTCAAATGTCAAACCTGAATCATATGCAAATAATTTTGAGGATGCAACTGTTTTACTACTAATTTTTTCAAAACCATAGGTCCGGTCCGCAAATTTTTCAACTTTGTTTTTCTCGGTAGCCAGTACTGTCGTAGGCATTATAATTACAAGTGCAAGTATAAGTGCTGTCGTCCACTTCATTAAGTCCATAAACTACAACATTCCCTTCTATATCTACAATCTTAGCAAGTAAATAGATGAAATGGAAGAAAAACTTCGGGCCTTTCCTGTTGCATACTCCTTCACTAAGGATTATAATACATGAAATATTACAATTGATTGGCGTTGAAGGAAATAGTATTTCTGTATTGGTTTCTCAGAGAGTCTGTGGATGGTGTAAACAGATAACCAAACAGAAGGAATTGGGTTCCCGAGCCTGACAGGTGAACATCCTCGATTAGTTCTTAGTAGTCTGTCACGTCTTGCCCGCGTTAAGGGATTAAAAGAGTGGCCTTCGGGCAATTCGGGTGGTACCGCGGATGATATAGATCAGCCGTCCCTAGTTATTGGGGACGACTGATCTTTTTTTGATGCTAAAAATTTTAGGGGGAATTTACTATGACAACCATTTTTTCAGGTGTTCAGCCAACAGGTACAGTTACAATAGGAAACTATATTGGAGCGTTTCGTCAATTTACAGAATTACAACATGAATCCGATTGTCTGTTTTGTATTGTCGATCAACACGCAATTACCGTTCAACAAGACCCGGAGGAGCTAAGAAGAACAATCCGTTCACTTGCCGCGTTATATGTTGCAAGCGGTATTGATCCCGAAAAAGCAGTATTGTTCATTCAATCAGAGGTGCCTGCACATGCGCAAGCTGCTTGGATTATGCAGAGCATTTCATATATTGGAGAACTTGAACGAATGACACAGTTCAAAGACAAGTCGAGTGGACAAGAAGGCATATCCGTAGCTCTTCTCACATATCCGCCACTAATGGCAGCCGACATTTTACTTTATAATACAAATATCGTCCCTGTTGGTGATGACCAAACTCAACATCTTGAGTTAACTCGAGTTCTCGCAGAAAGATTCAACAGAAGATACGGGGAAGTATTTACAATGCCCGAAATCCGAATTCCCAAAAATGGAGCCCGTATAAAATCACTACAAGACCCAATGAAAAAGATGAGTAAATCAGATCCAAATAAAAAAGCGACTATTTCACTTCTTGACACACCGAAAGAAATCGAAAAGAAGGTAAAAAGTGCAGTTACCGATTCAGAAGGTATTGTAAAATACGATGTAGAAAACAAACCCGGCGTCTCCAACTTGCTTACAATTGAATCAGCAATGAGCGGCGAATCCATCGATTCCCTTGTGGCCAAGTATGAAGGTCAAGGTTACGGCGCATTTAAAGCAGGCGTCGCTGAGTCAATTATCAATCATTTGTCGCCGATTCAAGAAAAGTATTATGAACTTCTTGAATCCCCCGTCTTAGATGAAATCCTTGACAAAGGCGCTGAAAAAGCGAACTCAATCGCTTCTGTCACTCTTCAAAAAATGGAGCGCGCGATGGGGCTCGGTAGGCAACGGTAATGATTAATGTCAATGCAGAAACAACAAATAATATAAAATCAGGCGTTCGCAAAATATAATAAATTATTTGGTTCCAGTTATAGCCAAGTGATCTATAATTAAAATAAAAAATCATATGGGAAATCGTCATGACTAACAGACCATAACTTATAAGAAAAAGAAAGAAGCGTGTAATCGCACATCATCCTTATCGTTTTCTTTCATCATATGAACAAGCCCCCTTCATTTAGACGAAGGGGGCTTGTTTTCATATACAGGTTCAAAGAACCCTTTTCATTTATATTTTTTTGAATACAAGTGTTGCGTTATGACCGCCAAAACCGAGTGAATTACTCATTGCATATTCGATGTCTGCTTTACGCGCAACATTCGGTACACAATCAATATCACATTCCGGATCCGCATTCTCATAATTTGTTGTTGGTGGCAAAATACCTTCTTGCAATGCTTTCACAGTAAAGATTGCCTCAATTCCGCCAGCTGCTCCTAGGAGGTGACCAGTCATCGATTTAGTCGAGCTCATTGCAAGTTTGTATGCATGTTCTCCGAATACCTTCTTCGCCGCCATCGTCTCAAAGAGGTCGTTATACGGCGTGCTCGTTCCGTGCGCATTAATATAACCGATTTGGTCCGGAGTAATTCCACCTTGGTCAATTGCTTGTTGCATTGACCGAGCAGCTCCCTCGCCTTCAGGAGCCGGCGCAGTAATATGATGTGCATCTCCTGTTGAACCGTAACCAATTAGTTCAGCATAGATTTTTGCACCACGTGCGATTGCGTGTTCATATTCCTCAAGAATTAAAATTCCTGCCCCTTCACCAATTACAAAACCATCCCGCTCGGCATCGAAAGGACGTGATGCATTTTCAGGGTCCGGATTCAATGAAAGTGCCGTGTTCGCACAAAATCCCGCGACAGCCATCGTTGTAATTGGTGCTTCCGCGCCGCCTGTAATCATCACGTCTGCATCACCCCGACGAATAACTTCAAATGCATCTCCGATAGAGTTTGTTCCAGATGCACAAGCAGTTACTGTACACGAGTTAACTCCCTTTGCACCAAAATGAATACTCACTTGACCAGAAGCCATATCAGGAATCATCATTGGTACGAAAAATGGACTTACCCGGCGATAGCCGCGTTCTTGAAATATTTTGAACTGCTGCTCATGTGTTTCCATTCCACCGATTCCCGAGCCTATCCAAACGCCTGTACGAGGCTTAAGATCGTCATCAAGTTCAAGGTCCGCATCTTTCATCGCCATGATGGAAGCAGCAAGAGCATAATGTGTAAATCGATCCATTTTACGTGCATCTTTGCGAGAAATATAATCCTCTATATTAAAATCTTTAACTTCTGCTGCAACCTTCACCGGAAACTGTTCACTGTCGAGCCTTGTAAGTGGACCAACACCAGATTTTCCGTTAATAACCGATTCCCATGATTCTTCAGCAGAATTACCAACAGGAGAAATTGCACCAATACCAGTTACAACTACACGTCTTTTTGTCATTCAAAGTACTTCCCTTCTGTATCTACGTTAATAAATAAATTACCTGCCCCATTTAATGCACAGGGCACCCCATGTTAAGCCGCCGCCAAATCCGACAAGTACAATTACGTCATCGTCTTTTACCTTACCTTCTGCAACATCGTCAAAAAGTGAAATCGGAATAGATGCAGAAGAAGTATTTCCATACTTATGGACCGTCTTCGACATTTTCTCAACTGGTAAATCAAGTCGTTGACGGGCTGACTCCATAATTCTAATATTTGCTTGGTGTGGAATAAGGAAGTCAACATCCTCTTTCGTAAGGCCTGCTTTTTCAATGACATTGATTGCCGATTGTCCCATTTGGCGAACTGCAAATTTAAATACTTCTCGCCCATTCATAATAAGTTTTTCATCTTGGTAAAGATATTTCCCACCCGAACCATCTGCGCCTAGCTCAAATGACAAAACGCCTCGACCTTCGCTGACTTTACCAATAACCGCGGCACCGGCACCATCGCCGAAAAGAACAGCCGTATTACGGTCTTCCCAATCCGTTATTTTAGATAACTTTTCCACTCCAACGACGAGAACATAATCATAAGTTCCCGACTCTACAAATTGTTTTGCCGTGACGATACCATACATATACCCAGAGCATGCAGCTGAAATATCCATTGCCGCAGCATTTTTTGCACCTAATTGATCCTGTATCATCGCTGAAACCGACGGGAATGGTTGATCCGGAGTGACCGTTGCAACAAGTATTAATCCAATTTCCTCCGGCTTAATGCCAGCATCTTTAATCGCATCCGCTGCTGCATTGTATGCCATATGTGAGCTGTCTATAGAATCATCTGCTATACGTCGCTCTTGTATACCTGTCATTGTTCGAATCCATTCATCCGATGTATCCATTCGCTTTTCTAAATCCGCGTTCGTTAATATATGTGGTGGCACGTATTTACCAATGCCAATGAGACCCGCATTCATTGCATATCCCCCATTCTTTATTATCTGTTGTTAGTACCTAGTGTTAATCATAAAAGAAATGAAGACATTTTACAACCTAGTGTCACCATTTCGCCAAATAAATTTTTCGGATATGTAGATATTTGTTTCTCCAATGAAGTGGCTATGATATGATAGTACTTGAAATAGTCATGTAGAGGTGAAACCCATTGAGATTCATAATTACATTTATCTGGTCATTCTGTTTAGTTTCATTGGTTAACTATGTTGTAGGAGCGATTGCTAACGTACCGTTCGACTTACAAGCCGGTGCAATCATATCTGTAATCCTATCTGTCTTAGTCATCATTCTTGGTGAAGCACTTCCAGAAGGTCCTATATCAGATCATTAATCAGAACAAAAGCCACTTGGATATTTTAATCCAAGTGGCTTTTTTTACTCTTTAGTCAGTTTTAACTTTCCATCAATCATTCTAAGCGTTAATATTTCTCCACGTTCGAGATCTCCTTTAATGACTTCTTTCGCTACAATCGTTTCAACATGCCGCTGGATAAAGCGTTTCAATGGACGTGCACCAAAGTCAACGTCTGTTCCTTGGTCTACAATCCAATCGAGTACCTCGTCATCATATGTCAAATTGACTTCTTGACTTAAAAGTCTTGTCACAAGGTCTTCAAGCATTTTCTTCGCTATTAACCGGAACGAATTGCCCGTAAGTGAATGGAAAATAATAATGTCATCCATTCGATTTAATAGTTCTGGTTTGAAATGATTTTTTAGTTCTGCCATTACAAGATCTTCAGCCGCATGATTTTCTGTATCTTCTAATCCATGAAGTAAATAAGATGAACCAATATTAGAGGTCATAATAACAACTGTATTCGTGAAATTCACAAGTCTACCTTGACTGTCTGTAATTCGGCCATCATCCAATACTTGAAGTAGAATATTTGCAACATCGGGATGCGCTTTTTCGATTTCATCGAGCAAAACGACCGAGTACGGATTCCGCCTTACCGCTTCGGTTAACTGACCGCCTTCTTCATACCCAATATATCCTGGAGGTGCTCCGACAAGTCTCGAGACACTATGCTTTTCCATATACTCAGACATATCAATGCGGATGAAATGATCTTCCGAATCGAATAGTGTCGCGGCTAGCGTTTTTGCAAGCTCTGTTTTTCCGACACCCGTCGGCCCTAAGAATAGAAAAGAACCAATTGGCTTGTCTGGATCTTTAATGCCGGCACGCGCACGCCATACCGCTTCTGTGACAAGTTGCACTGCGTCATCTTGACCAATAACTCTTTCTTGCAACGTTTCGTGTAGGCGAAGAAGTTTTTCGCGTTCACCTTCAACAAGTTTCGTCACCGGAATTCCCGTCCAGCGTGCAATAATTGTAGCGATTTCCTCTTCGGTTACTTCTTCCCGTAGGAGACGATTTTCTTTACTATCAAGCAATGGGGCCTCGAGCTCGGCTAGTTTTGCTTCGAGCGCCGGGATTTTTCCATAACTAAGTTCGGCCGCCTTATTCAAATCGAATCGATTTTCAGCGTCTTCCAGTTCACGTCGGTATTGATCTAGCTTTTCACGTTTTTCTTGGATTTTACGCAACGTTTCTTTTTCCGAATCCCATTGAGCACGCATACCCGAAGATGAATCTTTTAGTTGCTGAAGTTCATCACGAAGCGTTTCAAGACGATTTTTACTCGCTAAGTCTTTTTCTTTTCTAAGCGCTTGCTCTTCAATTTCGAGTTGCATAATGCGCCGAGTTACTGCATCTAGTTCCGATGGCATGGAATCAATTTCCGTCCGAATCATCGCGCTTGCTTCGTCAATTAAGTCGATTGCTTTATCCGGTAAAAATCGTTCTGTAATATAACGATTGGATAATGTAGCAGCTGCGACAATTGCTCTGTCGTGAATACGAACACCATGATGGAGCTCATACATTTCCTTTAACCCTCTTAAAATGGAAACCGTATCTTCCACGGATGGCTCTCGTACAAGGACCTGTTGGAATCTACGTTCCAAGGCCGGGTCTTTCTCAATATACATACGGTATTCATCCAGCGTCGTCGCACCAATGCAATATAGTTCTCCGCGCGCTAGCATAGGCTTCAACATATTCCCAGCATCCATTGCACCTTCTGTCTTTCCAGCACCAACAATTGTATGGATTTCATCGATGAATAAAATAATTTGTCCATCGCTATCCTTCACTTGTTTTAGAACACTTTTTAATCGTTCTTCGAATTCACCACGATATTTTGCCCCTGCGATAAGTGAACTCATATCTAGTTCAAAAATCTCACGGCCTTTCAATCCTTCCGGTACATCGCCTTTTACAATTCGCTGGGCAAGTCCTTCCACAATTGCGGTCTTTCCGACACCCGGCTCTCCGATTAAAACAGGATTGTTTTTCGTTTTACGCGATAATATTCGAATGACGTTCCGAATCTCTTCGTCGCGCCCGATTACTGGATCCATCTTTCCTTTTTTTACTTCTTCAACGAGATTTCGACCAAATTGTTCCAGTGGCGTGCGCTGATCCTCTTGTTGACTATCCATTCTCATATCCATCATCCTTTCACTTATTTTACTTTGACTATCTTTGATTAATTAAATTATATTATGTAAACCAGATGATGTAAAGCAGTTTGCACCCCAATTCAGCAAAAAATCTTCTGGAAAGGATACACCCTTTCCAGAAGATTTTTATTCGCCCACCAAGTTACGTGTTGCTACTACAACACCGTCTTCATCCGAGTAGACATAGTGATTAGGTACCCACTCGATATCGCCGAAGTTAAGTGTTATATTTCGGTTCCCTTCTCCTTTTTTCACACTTTTTAAAGGATTGCTCCCAAGGGCTAACACACCAATATTTTGTTCCCCAAGGTCTACTGTATCACGCACAAGACCATAAATGATTACGCCGGCAAGTTCCCTAACTTCAGCGATTTCACCCAATTGATCGCCCATCAAAGCACATCTTCTTGAACCGCCGCCATCTACAACGAGCACACTGCCCTTGGGGATGTCTTCCAAAGCCTCTCTAACTAACACATTGTCTTCGAATACTTTTACAGTTGCAATTGGCCCGGAAAAGCTTTTATTTTTTCCATATGATTTTAGTTCCAATGAACAAATTTGTAATTCGTTTGAAAAGTCGTCACATAAGTCTGTAGTTTTAATAGACACTTTCATACACTCCCATTTTAGTAGTTTTATCGTATGCTTACCTTATTCGACAAAATTACTAAATCCCTTTTAATTTTCGAAAAAAATGCAGTATGATCTCTACTAGAGTCATACTGCATTTTTGGTTACCGCTATTTAACGTACGCCTAATGCAATTTTAGCATAGCGTGACATATTATCTTTTGACCATGGTGGATTCCAAATAATGTTCACATCTACTTCTTTCACTTCCGGAAGTTCTATCAGTTCTTGTTTAATATTCTCAACGATTTGTGGTCCCATTGGACAACCCATCGATGTAAGAGTCATTGTTACTTTCGAAGTACCTTCTTCACTTAGCTCTACGTCATAAACGAGACCTAAATTAACGATATCAATACCAAGCTCCGGGTCAATAACATTTTCAAGAGCGCCCATCATGCTCTCTTTCATTAAATCTTGAGTCATATTCTTACCCCTCTCTATCCAATTGATATACTTATCATAACAGACTTCAACTCATACTTTCAACTGACTTGCAAGCCAATTTGTTGCGCCTAACATCGCATGCCTCGATACCTCATGACCCGCACCTTCATCCGACTCAAAAATAAGTCGTTCTGGAACATCTTTATAATCTGCTTTCACCGCTTCGTAAAAATTATACGTCGGCTCATACGGAACGATTGTATCATTCATTCCATGCCAAAAATAAACAGGCCGTTGTTTCAATAAAAATTGGTCTTTTGTCAGGTCAAATGTGGCAAGGTTTTCTAGGAGTTGATTTTTTTCATCTATAGAAATAGGCAATTCAAATCCCCTTCGCTCGAACTGCCCAATTTGTGCGTTCGCAAGTTCAACGAAGTTCGGTGCTCCCATCATAATGATTGCGCTATTAATCCAATCATACATCTTCAAACTACCGAGCGATGTAATTCCCCCCATTGATGTTCCGCCGATCCCAATTGCAGCAGTCGTTACAAGCTCCCTTTTAAATAGTTCTTCTCGGATAACATTCAGTTCCTCAATCGAAGTCAACACTACTTCCCAAAATCGTAAGCCCAATTCGACTTCATCGAGACTTTCTGAGCGCACGCCATGTAAATGTGCATCGGGTAAAATCACACGAACCCCTTGCTTTGCAAGATTGTATGCGAAATGAAGATTATGTTCCTTCGCACTCGTAAACCCATGAAAGAAAATTGCCACGGGAATTTCTTGTCCAATAAATTCCTCTTCTACTATATGTAATAACGGAATATTACACCATGACTCTTCTTTTACAATCATCCAATCACAACCTTTCCCAATTCATTTGAGCGTACCAAAGTTTTTCTAAAAAAACAAAATCGCTGTTTTAATTTCATTCGACAGATTCACTTTTTTGACTTGATTACAGCACAAGCGATAAGCTTATAAGTAAAGGGGGAATTATTTTGAAACCACATTTAATTGTTCTCGACCTCGATGGGACATTGCTTACAGATGAAAAAAAGATAATGCCACAAACTGCGCAAACATTATTGAAGGCAAAAGAACAAGGACATCACGTAATGCTTGCAACGGGAAGGGCTTACCGCGCGACTGAAACGTATTATAGAGAACTGAATTTAACGACACCCGTTATTAATTTCAACGGTGCATTCGTTCATCACCCAGATAATCGTTCGTGGAAAACAATCCATGAAACGCTTTCACTCCCGGTTGTCTTGGAAGTAATGGAAGCGATGCAACAATTCCCATGGAATAATATTATCGCTGAAGTATTAGACGATGTATATGTACATTATCATGATGAAAAAGTGCTAGACAACTTCAAAATGGGACAACCAAAAGTAACAACTGGTGAAATTCAACGATTTTTACAAGATGATCCGACTAGCTTACTTATACAAGCCGATGAAAGTAATGTAGAAAGCATTACAGCCCACCTTTCTAGTATACATGCCGAAGTGGTTGGGCATCGCGTGTGGAACTCCCCTTGGGGTCATGTCGTTGAAGTATTTAGAAAAGGACTAAGCAAAGCTGCCGGCCTTGCACATGTTGCTAAATGGATGGATATTCCCAAAGATCGAATCATTGCGTTTGGTGATGAAAATAATGACTTTGAAATGATTGAGTATGCAGGTTTCGGCGTTGCCATGGGGAACGGAATCGATGAACTTAAATCGATGGCAGACGAAGTGACCTTGTCGAATAACGAGGATGGTATTGCAAAAGTGTTATCTGAACGGTTAAACTTGTAATAAAAGTAGTTAAATAATGGAGGGGCTTATGTGAGAATATTTGCAGACAGTGCAAGTGATTTGCCTAAATCTTTTTTCGAACAAAATGATGTCACTCTTCTTCCCCTACGCGTCCTCGTCGATGATGTCGAATACGAAGATATCTTAACGATTGATCCTTTGGAAGTATATAAGGCCATTCAAAATGGAAAACAACCGAAAACATCGCAAGTATCTCCTGAATTTTTCAAGGAAAAGTGGGAAGAACTAGCAGTATCTGGTGAAGAAGGGATTTACATAGCTTTTTCTTCTGAACTATCTGGAACTCATGACACCGCCGTCATGATTCAAAAACAAGTTCTTGAAACAAACCCCAATTTAAACTTAACAATTATCGATTCCAAATGCGCTTCCCTCGGTTTGGGTCTTCTTGTACAAGAGGCAGTAAAGCTTCGCTATGAAAATATCGACCGAAAAAAAATTATACAAAGGATCCAATTTATGGCGAAGCATATGGAACATTTATTCACAGTTGATGATTTAGATTATATGGCGCGTGGCGGTCGTGTGTCTAAAACAAGCGCATTTGTTGGTGGCCTGTTAAATATTAAACCTCTTCTCCATGTTGAAGGTGGAAAACTTGTCCCCATCGAAAAGCATCGCGGTCGTAAGAAAGTATTACGCCGGATGATGGAACTAATGGCCGAGCGTGGCGATAAGCTAGCTGAACAAACCATTGCAATTAGCCATAGCAATGATCCAGAAATTGCTATGGAACTTAAATCTATGATTGAAGAATTATTCCGACCTAAACACATCGGAGTCTATCTCATTGGTTCAACAATTGGATCTCACGTCGGACCAGGTACCGTATCTGTCTACTTCTTGAATCAATTGAAAGAAGGGTGATCAGTTGAAAGTCATAGTTATCGGTGCAATTGCCGGTGGATCTACAGTAGCTTCCCAAATTCGACGTGCGGTTCCGCATTCCGAAATCGTACTCATTGGACGTGATCCAGAAATAGGTTACGGAACATGTGGTATGCCCTATGTCATCGGTGGCCTCATTGAAGATAAAAAAAGATTGATCGGCACAACAGCCGAAAAGTTCAGTGAAAGTAAAAACATTAAAACTCTTGTACGTCATGAAGTCTTTTCAATCAATCGAAAAGACAAAACGGTCGAAGTCCACAACCTAGACACACATGAGACTTTTACCGAATCGTATGACAAACTAATCTTATCTCCCGGGGGCTACTCACGTGTTCCGGAATTGAATGGTATTAAAAACCTTCCGTTATTTACATTAAAAAGCTATGCGGATATGGAAGAAATTATTGAATATATTCAAAAAGAAAAACCGAAGTCTTGTGCCGTTATCGGAGGGGGTTTCATCGGAGTAGAGTTTGCGGAAAACTTTATCCGCTTAGGGTTAAAAACTGCGCTTATCGAACGCAACGACCGAGTCATGAAAGTGATGGATATCGAAGTTACAGATATTCTTAATCAGGAAATGAAAGATAACGGGGTCGAATTATACTTCAATGATGCAATTGAACGGATTGAAGGAAAAACATTAATGATGAAAAATGGAGTCAATATTGATGTTGATTTCATCGCGGCGAGTGTCGGCATTATTCCGGACACAAAAATTGCAACCGATGCAGGGCTTTCAATAGGTTCAACAAAAGGAATTGTAGTGAATAAGTATATGCAAACAGATGATCCAGACATTTATGCAATTGGCGATGCGGCTGAATGTACCGATTGGGTTACCGGTAAACCAAAAAGGGTGCAACTCGCTTGGCACGCCCATCGCCAAGCATATATTGTAGCTTGCCATCTCGAAGGTAAACCTGTTGCACTGAACGGTTTTCTCGGTTCAACGATTACAAAATTATTTTCGTTAACCGCTGCAATGACTGGTCACTCCGCAAAAAGTTTAGATAGCGAAGGCATTGCATACAAAACAGTCCAACATAAAGGCAGATCGAATGCCGGTTATTATCCAGATCATGGCACGATTTATTTACGCGTACATTATGATAGCGAATCCCGGCTTATTCTCGGAGCCCAAGCCGTGGGAGATAAAGGCGTCGATAAAAGAATCGACGTAATTACGACTGCAATTATGGGGAAAATGACCGTCGATGATTTATCAGCTCTCGAGTTAAGCTATTCCCCGCCGTATTCATCACCAAAGGATCCAGTAAATATGCTCGGCTATAAAGCAACATAAGAATCACCATCCGTAATTTCCCCAACAATCTTCTGCACCTATATGAGTTAGTTTCATAATTCTAAGCTTAGTCATATCAAGGGTTTCTGTAATGTAAAAAAGTAGGTACCTTTCCAATCTTATACGATTAGCAGTGTTAATTAGGTTGATTGGAGTGGAAAGCGTCCGCCTGAAACAGAAAGCAACCGGTATTTTATGCTCACCTTTGTAGAATGTTGAAATAGATACTTTCACATAATTAAAAGACCCTACTATTTTAGTAAGGGTCTTTTAATAGTTCATTCACTAACCAATCATAATTTCTGTTGAATAATCTTTCGGCTTAATTTCGCCCTGTTCGATTTCCTTTACAAAATGACATGCTGCTTTATGTCCATCCGTCATTCCATCATGTACAGCGAGCAAAGGCTCGTCTACCGAACATTTTGCTTGTGCAAACGGACAACGCGTATGGAAACGGCATCCCATTGGCGGATCAATCGGAGACGGTACATCTCCTTTTAGTCCGATATGTGTATTCACATGTAATGGATCCGGAACCGGTATTGCCGACAGCAACGCATTTGTATATGGATGTTTTGGATTTTCGAAAATGGAGTTCGTATCACCAATTTCAACAATTTTCCCAAGATACATAACAATTACACGGTCCGAAATATGACGAACAACACCAAGGTCATGCGATATAAATAGATACGTTAAATTAAATTCATCTTGCAATTCTTCAAGGAGATTCAGTACTTGTGCCTGAATAGATACATCCAGTGCCGAGACTGCTTCATCACAAATAATTAGTTTTGGGTCTACTGCAAGAGCCCTTGCAATACCAATCCGCTGACGCTGTCCACCCGAAAACTCATGTGGATATCGATCCGCTTGATATTCATTGAGCCCTACTGTTTCCAATAACTCAATAATTCGCTGACGTCGTTTTTTCGGAGGTACTGAATTTTGAATTGTCATTGCTTCATTCAATATATCCGAAACCGTTTGACGTGGGTTAATGGATGCGTAAGGATCTTGGAATATAATTTGTAAATCTTTTCGTTGTCTTCGCATATCACGTTTCGATATAGATGTTAGCTCTACATTATTGAACGTTACTTTACCTTCTGTCGGTTCTTCCAGTCGAAGAATGGCACGACCTGTTGTTGACTTTCCACAACCCGATTCCCCAACAATACTTACGGTTTCACCTTCATATACTTCAAAGCTAATGTCATCGACCGCTTTTACATGGTTAACCGTTCGGCCGAGCATACCGCCTTTAATAGGAAAATACTGTTTTAACCCTTCAACCTTTAGCAATTCTCGTTTTGCCATAGACGTTCACCTCCGCCTCGCCGTCCCATCTGTCAGAATAAATCCAACAACGGACATCATTTCCACTATCGTCTTTCATTAGTTCTGGTAATTCTGCCCGACAGAGATCTGTTGCAGCCGGACAACGCGGCGCAAACCGGCACCCTTTTGGCATATCATGAACGTTTGGAACGTTTCCACGGATTGGCTCCAATTTTTTTTGTTCAATGTCATGACGCGGTAAAGAGTTAAGCAATCCAATCGTGTACGGGTGCTTCGGTTCTTTAAACAACGTAATAACATCCGAATACTCTACGACTTGACCCGCATACATAACTGCAACAAAATTACATGTTTGTGCCACAACACCAAGGTCATGCGTAATGAAAATAACAGACATGCCTAGACGATGTTGTAAGCCTTTTATTAATCCAAGAATTTGGGCTTGAATTGTCACGTCAAGCGCGGTTGTTGGTTCATCCGCGATAAGTATTTCAGGATCACATGCAAGTGCCATAGCAATCATAACTCGTTGACGCATTCCACCGGAAAGTTCATACGGATAGTTTTTTACTCGACGTTCCGGCGACGGTATTCCGACCAATTTCAACAAATCGACGGACTTAGCAAACGCTTGACGTTTCGACAACCCTTGGTGCTTGATAAGTGATTCACCTATTTGTTGGCCGACCGTAAATACTGGGTTGAGTGAAGTCATCGGCTCTTGAAAGATCATTGAAATCGCATTGCCGCGTATTTCACGCATCTTTTTGTCTGAATAGCCGATTAGGTTTTCACCTTTAAATCGTATATCCCCACCAACGATTTTGCCGTTCTCCGCTAATAGTTGAAGAATCGACAGTGCTGTAATGCTTTTACCTGATCCAGACTCTCCAACGATACCAAGTGTTTTCCCTTTCGGAAGGGAAAAACTTACGCCGTCGACAGCCTTCACTTCTCCGTCGTCTGTTTTAAAGGATGTACGTAGGTTCTGTACTTCCAACAAAGGAGTTTCCATTTTGTAATCCCTCTCTTCTTAAAGCTTTATCAGTTCAAATCAATTCGTTTATTTAACATACGATAAGAAATATCAACAAGCATATTCACAAAAACAAACAGTAACGAAATCACTAGAACGGTCCCTTGTACAATCGGGAAATCTCTTTGTCTAATTGCATCAATCGTCAAACGCCCCATTCCGTTAATAGCAAAGATTGTTTCTGTAATAACTGCTCCACCTAAAAACGCACCGAATTCAAGACCAACTACAGTAATTACTGGAATCAAAGCATTTTTAAGTGCGTGACGATATACAACGACACGCTCACTCAAACCTTTAGCCCTTGCAGTACGAATGTAATCTTGGCTAATTACTTCTAACATTGAAGCACGTGTCATCCTGGCGATAATTGCTGCTCCACTTGTCCCAAGACAAATGACTGGTAAAATAACTTGTCGCCAATCATCTCCCCAACCAGAAGGCCGCATTTTCAGAAACTCCGGCGGGAAAACGTCTCCACCTACAGCAAACCATTGGATAAGTACTAGTCCGAGCCAGAAGTTTGGCATGGAAAGCCCAAATAACGCAACAATCATAATAGATACGTCAGATAATGTATAATGACGAACCGCCGATACGATACCAGCAATAAGTCCTATAAAGACCGCGAGAATTGTTGCATAAATGGCCAACTCCGCGGTCACCCAAAATCGGGGTTTAATCTCATCCATAACTGAACGACCACTTCGAACCGAGTTTCCTAAATCACCTTGGAGTGCGTTCGAAACGTAGTTATAATATTGAATATGTAAAGGTTTATCGAGCCCTAATTTCACTCGTATTTGTTCAACAGATTCTTCAGTCGCTGCTTCTCCAGCCATTATTTGTGCTGCGTCACCTGGTATTAGATGCATTAGTGAGAAGACAAGTATCGAAACACCTATTAAAACCGGTATCGTCTGTAGTAGACGCCTAATTATATATTTTGCCATTCATTTTCACCCCTGTCACTTATTCATTTTCGGATCTAACGCGTCACGTAATCCGTCTCCAAAAATATTAAACGCTAACACAACTAAAACAATCATAATTCCCGGAAAAAGAATAATATGAGGTGCATTTGACATATATGCCCTTCCATCATTCAACATCGCTCCCCATTCAGGTGCTGGTGGCTGCGCACCAAGACCAAGAAATGAAAGTCCACTTGCTGTTAAAATAGCAGTTGCGATACGTAATGTAGCTTGAACAATAATCGGCGACATAACGTTCGGTAAAATATGCTTAAATATAATTCTAAAATCATTTGCCCCAAGTGCTTTCACTGCATCGATATATTCCAATTTACGAACGGATAGCGTGGAACCACGAACAATCCGAGCGAAAGCAGGAACAGAAAACACCCCTACCGCAATAATAACATTCGTTAAACTCCCACCAAGAACACTTACAATCGCAAGCGCAAGCAAAATACCAGGGAATGCAAGAAGTACATCCATAATTCTCATAATGATCGTGTCTACTTTACCACCATAATATCCGGACACAATACCAAGAACGATACCGACACTCCCGCCCATTGCAACGGATAGAAAACCAACCTTTAATGTAAGGGCCATCCCATGAATAATTCGGGTAAATATATCTCTACCGAAGTTATCCGTTCCAAACCAATGTTCCGATGAAGGCGCTTTCAATTTGTTCAATACATCGACATCCGTTGGACTTTGCGTCGTGAAGTAAGGACCAAATATTGAAACTATTATAAATACAAGTATTAATGCTCCGCCTACAACCGCTGCCTTGTTTTTTCTTAACCTCTTCCAAATCGTTTTGTAGTACTCGACTCTCGGACTCGACCTTTTTGGCCGATTTATCGTTTCGAGCGCATCTCCTGACATAACTACATACACCCTCCCATAAACAGGCCGAAATTGACCCATTTTAAAAATTAGTTCAAACAGTAGCATAACATGAATCTAGGATTTTCGTAACAAGATTTTAATTTATCCATCTACTATTCAGTTTCTTCTATAATTTACTATAAAAATGTTTTTAATAAAAAACATTTTTATAGTAAATTACACCCATTCTAAAGCACATTATTCAAAATATTACCCTATTTCTTTACTTATAGTTTAATATATTTATTCAAAATAGTGTATAAACCTCATTGTCTTAATCCTTTGAATATGATATAGTTCCTTTTGAGTATTGCCAGTTCTGGTAATACATTAGATTTTTGGAGGAGAATGGAAATTAGAGTAAATCGTAAACTTTCGTTATTGCTCGTATTGACACTCGTTATGTCAATGTTTTTAGCAGCTTGTGCTGGCGGCAGTGACAACAAAGATAATAGTAAGAAAGACGATTCAAAAAAAGAAGATGGAAAAACGGAAGAAATTTCAGGTGGCGACTTAGTAATCGCAACACTATCTGATGCGGCCCTACTTGATCCACAACGTTCAACAGATGTTCCTTCGGCAAATCTTCAAACAAACATTTTCGAAGGACTTCTTAAAAAGGACAAAGACGAAAATATCGTTGAAAGCCTTGCGACGGACTGGAAACAAATCGATGAGACAACATGGGAGTTCAAACTTCGCGAAGGGGTTAAATTCCATGACGATGCAGACTTCAACGCAGAAGCAGTGAAGAAAAGCTTCGATCGTATTCAAGACCCTGAAATTGCAGCACCACGTGCATTTATCTTTGAAATGATTACAGAAGTAAAAGTAATCGATGAATTTACTGTTCAAATTTCAACAGAGTTTCCTTTCGCTCCACTCTTAGCACATCTTTCACATCCAGCTGGAGTGATCGTAAGTCCAAACCAAATCGATGCTGAATATGAAGCAATGGCAGACGGTAAAGAACCAAGTTCAGTTATTAGTGAAAATCCGATTGGAACTGGTTTCTTTAAATTTGAAAGTTGGACTCCGGGAACAGAAATCGTTTTAGTGAAAAACGACAACTACTGGGGCGATGCTGCACATGTTGACAAAGTAACATTCAAAGTCATTCCCGAAGGTGGAACTCGTGTTGCAGAACTTAAAACAGGTAATGCGCACATTATCGAACCCGTTCAGCCTAACGAAGTACAAGATATTAACGGTTCAGACAATGCACATGTAGATGAAAAAGTTTCTTCTTCACTTAACTACTTAGGATTCAATATAGACAAAAAACCATTTGACGATGTACGTGTTCGCCAAGCGATTACAATGCTTATCGATGTGGACGTAGTTCTTGAAGGTGTTTATGAAGGTTTCGGTTTAACAGCAAACGGACCATTAGCTCCTGGTGTGTTTGGTTATAACGAAGCAACAACACCTTTAGCATATGATGTTGAAAAAGCAAAAGCACTACTTAAAGAAGCTGGCCTGGAAGATGGATTCAAAACAACAATCTGGACAAACGATAACCAACAACGTATGGATATGGCTGTTATTGTTCAAGGAGCATTGAAGCAAGTAAACATTAATGCAGAAATAGAAGTTCTAGAGTGGGGTGCTTATTTAGACAACACAGCTAAAGGGGAGCATGATATGTTCATCCTTGGATTATCTAACCCTGTCGGCGACGCTGACTACTTCTTAACGCAATTGTTCCACTCAGGTAACAAAGGTGTTTCGGGTAACCGCTCGTTCTACGACAACCCTAAAATCGACGAACTACTTGAAGAAGGTCGTAAAGAAGCCGACGAAACTAAACGTCAAGTATATTACGATGAAATTCAAAATATTCTTGTAGAAGATGCACCAATCATTTTCTTACAACACCAAGCTTATTTGTCAGGTGTTAGCGATGCAATCGAAGGATACTGGATTGACACATCTGGTTACTACAAATTGCAAGATGTAAAGTTCGTTAAATAAAAACGAGTAAAATAAAAAGTCTGTCGTCGGTTCATTCCGATTGACAGACTTTTTATCTTTCCAAAACTCAATCTATGAAAATACTTTAGCTAAAGACATTGTCGGGCTCTTCCTTCTGTGATATATTCTCTCTAACTGATGCATTAGTGCAATTAGTTTAATAATTATTTAAAGGGGGAATTTGTATGAAAAAGAATCATAGCCTGAAATGGTTATTCGTTCTTGTGCTTGCTATGTCAATGATTCTTGCTGCTTGTTCAGGTGGCGGTACGGGCACGAAAGAAGAAGATTCAGGAAGTACTTCGGAGCCGGATAAAGACTCCAAAACAGCAGATGAGACGGAAACAAATGGCGAAGGTGGGGATCTTGTCATTGCCGTTCTTTCAGATGCATCATCGCTTGACCCGGCTGGTTCAAACGATGTTCCATCATCTGTTGTACAAGCTAATATTTTCGAAACACTTGTCAATCGTGATGAAGACAACAATATTATTCCAGGGCTAGCGGAAAAGTGGGAAGCTATCGACGAAACGACATATGAGTTTAACTTACGAGAAGGCGTTACGTTCCATGACGGCGAACCATTTACTGCGGCTGCTGTAAAAGCAAACCTTGACCGGATTCGTGACGAAGAAGTAGCGTCACCACGTTATTTCCTTTTCGAAATGATTACTGATGTAGAAGTTGTTGAGGATCATACAGTTCGGATTACAACTGAATATCCATTTGCCCCTCTTCTTGCCCACCTTTCACATAATGGTGGCGGAATGGTTAGCCCTAAATCGATTGAAGCGGATTATGCCGCAATGTCAGGTGAAACAAAAGCAGGTTCTGTCATTTCTCAAAATCCAGTTGGAACCGGTTACTTTAAATTCGATAGCTGGAATCCAGGTGCAGAAATCAAACTTGTGAAAAACGATGACTACTGGGGTGATAAAGTATTTGTTGACTCTGTAACATTTAAAGTTATTCCGGAAAGCGGTACACGTAATGCCGACCTCGAACGTGGATTTGTTCAAATTGCAGATCCTGTACAACCAGTAGAAGTAGCCGGCATTAATAGTGGCGACTATGCAAAAGTAAACCAAAAAGCATCATCAAGTCTTTCTTATGTTGGTTTTAATGCGGAGAAAAAACCATTTGATGATCCGAAAGTTCGTCTAGCTATCTCAATGCTAGTAAACAAAGAAGAAATCATTGAGGGTGTTTACGATGGATTTGGAATTCCTGCAAAAGGTCCACTTGCACCAGGAATTTTCGGTTATAACGATGACGCTAAACCGACTGAATACAATGTTGAAGAAGCAAAAAAACTATTAGCTGAAGCTGGCTTGGAAGATGGATTCAAAACAACAATCTGGACGAACGATAATCCACAACGTATGGATACAGCAATTGTTCTACAAGATAGTTTGAAAGCGCTTAATATCGAAGCAGAAATTGAAGTAATGGAATTTGGAGCTTATTTAGAAAAAACAGCGGACGGCGAACATGATATGTTCATCCTTGGCTGGTCTAACCCGACTGGTGACGCAGACTACGGTATGTATGCCCTGTTCCATTCAACTCAAAAAGGAAATCCAGGAAACCGTACATTTTATGAAAATGCTGAAGTTGACAAACTTCTCGACCAAGGTCGCCGCGAGTCCGATCCGGATGAGCGCATCAAACTTTACAATCAAGTTCAGGAATACCTGATCGATGATGCACCAATGGTCTACATCCACCACCAAGAATACTTGACTGGTGTAAGCAATGAGATCACAGGATTCTCAATTGGTACTGATGGCATTTACCAGTTACAAAATGTTAAGTTTGTAAAATAAGGATTCATCTAGTAAGGTCGTGGAATATTCCACGACCTTTTTATATTCTATCATTCAATATATTTTTAAATATTCGAAGTAATTAAATACCTCATTGTTGAAGTCTATTTTCTATGGTATATTGTTTAATATGTACTGCTTTAGTAGGTAATACATACAAAAGTAATGGGGGGGTTATTTTTTATGGGGAAAAGTAATAAAAAGTGGTTTTTCGCTATCATACTTCTGCTTTCTATGATTCTCGCAGCATGTGCGGGCGATGGCAGCGGTAGCGACAAAGATTCCAAGTCAAAAGACAATACGAACGATAATAAAGACAAGGCTGAAGAAAAAGGGACAGGTGAACCAATTGAAGGCGGTGACCTAGTAATAGCGGCCCATTCCGATGCATCTACAATGGATCCAGCAGGTTCAAACGATGTTCCTTCTTCGAATATCCAATTCAATATTTTTGAGAATCTCGTGAAACGTGATGCGGACAACAATCTAATTCCAAGTCTCGCAGAAGAATGGGAGGCAATTGATGAAACAACGTATGAGTTCAAGTTACGTGAAGGCGTAAAGTTTCACGACGGCGAAATATTTAATGCAGATGCAGTGAAAGCAAGCCTTGATCGTATACTTGATCCTAAAGTAGCATCCTCGAAATACAATACGTTCGAAATGATTTCTAACGTAGAAGTTGTAGACGACTATACGGTTCGTATAACGACTGAATATCCGTTCTCACCAATTATTACACATCTTACACATGGTGGTGGTGCCATCATTAGTCCTAAATCGATTGAAGCCGATTATGCTGCGATGGAAAAAGGCGAAGATGCCGGCTCTGTTATTTCACAAAATCCAGTTGGTACCGGCTATTTCAAATTTGAAAGTTGGGCACCGGGCTCTGAAGTTAAACTCGTACGTAACGAAGAGTATTGGGATAAGTTAGCCCACGTAGATACAGTAACTTTCAAAATCGTTCCGGAAAGTGGGACGCGTAAGGCAGATCTTGAGCGTGGTTTTGCACAAGTAATTGAACATGTACAACCGAATGAAGTCGCGGTTATTAATGATAGTGATCATGCAAAAATAATTCAAACACCATCTACTGCACTTACATTTATCGGATTTAATCTGAACAAACCACCATTCGACGATGTTAAAGTACGCAGGGCTGTATCAATGATGGTAAATAAACAAGAAGTTATCGATGGTGTTTATGATGGATTTGCCATTCCGGCAGAAGGTCCCCTTGCACCAAAATCATTCGGCTATTCACCAGATTTAAAGGGAATTGAATATGACGTGGAAGAAGCTAAAAAACTAATGAAAGAAGCGGGATACGAAGATGGATTTAAGGCAAGTATTTGGACAAATGACAATCCACAACGTATTGATATTGCCGTTCTTCTGCAAGATACATTAAAAGAACTGAATATAGAAATTACAGTTGAACAAATGGAGTTTGGAGCATACCTTGAAAAACTTAGAGCCGGAGAACATAATATGTTCATGCTAAGTTGGAGTAACTCACTAGCAGATGGAGATAACGGTCTATTCTCCCTATTCCATTCATCAGTGAAAGGTGTTCCGCCAAATGCTACATGGTATGGTTCTCCTGTAGTAGATGATCTTCTAGATGGAGGACGTCACGAATCAGATCCCGATAAACGCGCACAAATATATAAAGAAGCACAGGAAGAACTCGTTAAAGATGCCCCGTTAATCTTTTTGAATCATCCAGAATATTTGACGGGTGTTAGTAATTCAATTACAGGATTTTCGGTCGACACATCCAATATCCTCCACTTACGAGATGTACAATTTGTAAAATAATACGAAAAGTGAAAGCGCCTCATGAACACATACAAAAGGCTCCTAACCGACATTCACAGTCGATTTAGGAGCCTTTACTTATTTCTCTACTGATTGTTGACCGCTCTTTTTCCCTCTTCTCCATACAATGAAAAGGAAACTTAAGAATAGGACATAGATAAGAATTGACGCAATTAGATAAGGTGTGTTAAATCCTTTATCTTCTTCTACAATATAAATTTCGGCAATTTCTCGGTTTAACACAACACGGAATACACCATCGTCTGCTTCTTTTACAAGATCGCCATCAAGTACACCACGCAACTTTTTCTTTTCCCCAACAAGCTCTTTTGGAAATTCAAAGTTTGACGTAGTTGTTGAATTATTTAATGCAACAATCCAAGTTTCATCTTCATTCGCAACTTTATATACGATAAAACCATCTTCATTATGCAAAATTTCATAATCACCATTTCGAAGTGCTTCTGACTGATTACGCAGTTTGTTTAAGTCCCCAATAAAGTCATATAACTCCATATCCGTCTTAAAGTTTACGAGTGGATGACTTTGAGGTGCTGATTCCCCGTTGACCGCAATTTCAGTACCATACGTCACCACTGGAATGCCCGGTAAAGTAAACAACGCTGTAGTAGCAAGTTTCCATCTTGTTGGCGGAAACATTCTTTTTTCTACCATATCAAAAGTGAAACGTGGCCCTGATAATTCATCTAACTGAATGAATTCCATTTTAGCCTGATCTTCAAATAAAATAAGTGATTTGGAATCTGAATCGAACGATACAAATGTTTCCTTCAGTGCCTCACCTTTGTCATTATTAGGTACTGCATCGAAATTAGCTTCAACTGCTTCATTTGAAATGACGTATATATCTGGTTGTATTTCTTTTATCGCTTCAATGACTTCATTAATATAAGCCGTGTCAAAACCATCAAGTTTAGTCAATCGAATGCCGTCCAAATGATGTTCTTCGACAAATGCAATAACCGCATTTTTCAACGCTTCTTTCACTAACTTATCGGAACTATCCCAATCAATCGTTCCTTTATCTGCCGGTGTGCTAGTGAACAAGCCGTCTTTTGCCCAAATGTGGTTTGCACTCACACCACTGAAAGGAAAGTCCGCCATAATCGACATCTTTTTCCCATGAGCCACTTCAATCAATTCTGCAAGTTCATCGTTAGAACCAAAATGTGGTTCTAGCGTTTCATAATTGAGCACATGACTTCCATCATATGTCTCCGTAGCAAAGATGGACCCTAGCGAAATCATTGTGAAACCCATTTCCGATATATAATCAATTCGGTTGATGATGCCCGCGAAGTCCCCCCCACTGAATGCACTCATATCTTGAGTATCGATATTTTCATCATTTGTGAAGTTTCCGTTATCAAATCGGTCAACAAGAAGATCATATATACTTTCGTCCTCAAGCGTACGTCCTTCTTTCGCCATTACGCTTGCCGGATTAAGAATAGAGAAAAGTACTACTATTGAAGTTAAAAATCCAACCCATCTATTCATCCTCATAAAAAAAGCCTCCTATAAAAACACGCTATCACTCGTTATTTTACCAAACACTAGAGCATGCCGCCATTCATTTAACGATTTAATGCAAGAGATCATTGGAAATAGGTCATATTTGTGAATATCTATTATATATAGCAGGTTAAGCAAACGAATACGAACTGTAGGCATTTTAATAGGAACGCATTATTTCAGCGGACAATCGAGTTGATAGAGTGGAGATTAATCCAAAAAGAGTGGACAATACGGGACAATGAGTGGACATCCAGCGAAGACGCCGTTCCAACATATCTATTCGCTCAAAAAAACGCCCGTTAGTAATATACTAACGGGCGCCTTCCCTATTCATTATGCGAACCAATCAATTCCAATTGGAAGTTTGAAGCCGAGGAACATCGTTGCGAATAAAAAGACAAAAAACAGAATCCATAAAACGGAAACGCTTTTCCCTTTATTCGAACGAACGAGCACCATTTCCATCATACCAATTGTTGCAAAACCAAGTAGGAATTTAACGCCGTAAAGCGCCCCATCCATGCTCATATATCTTATGAACAGCAAAAGTCCTGATAGTAAAATCAGCACATAAAATAAACGAGCTGTCATATGTACAATTTTCTGGCCTTTCGAACCACTTGCCATTACAGCAGCTACTAAAAACAAGATAACTCCAACAACCCATGTGAAGATATGTAGATGGGTAGTGTTTGATAAAAAGTCCATAACGTTCACCTCAGTTAATTAAATTTATTACTAGATAAGCTTATCATAATATGGAAGTTTGCTCACATGAAACGGTTTGAAAGGGTTCCTATTCCTTCAATTGATACATTAACAACATCCCCTCTTCTTAAAAATGAAGGTGGATTCATAGCTTTCCCTACTCCCGCAGGTGTTCCTGTTAAAATAACATCACCCGGTTCAAGCGTTACAAAACGAGATATTTCTGCTATCAATTCGTCTATTTTAAAAATCATTGTTTCAGTATTACCATTTTGTCTGACGTCACCATTCACTTTCGTAACAACGGATAACTTTTGTGGATTCGGCATCTCAGCTTTCGTTACGAGATAAGGTCCCATTGGACATGATCCTTCTAAACTTTTACCAAGGAAAAACTGACCATGATTTGTTTGAATATCGCGTGCTGTTATATCATTCGCAATTGTATAGCCAAAAACATAATCATATGCTAATTGCTTGGGAATGTTTTGGCCCCCTTTTCCAATAACGACAGCAAGTTCTCCTTCATAGTCTAGATTTTCCGTTATGTCCGCATGCACAGAAAGTTCCTGCTCATCAGCAGCGATTGAAGTTGGGGACTTTGTGAAAATCATCAATTTTTCTGGTGGCGCATCGGCTCCCATTTCAGCAGCATGATCTGCATAGTTTTTCCCTACGCAAAGGACATTTTTAGGTGTTCTTGGAACCGGTGAAAGCCACTCGATTGCCTCAAATCTAAGTTTAAAACGGTTCGCATCCGTATCTTGCCCGGCTTGCTCTACAAGTTTCCGTATTTTTTCAACGAAATCGAGGCCGGACGCTATTCCCTCTATCATCGTTTTCGGGAAATCGTCTACATCGTATTCTTCAGCAATCGCTTGTACATTCCAAACCGCTTCTTCTTTCTTAACTTTCGGACCGAATAATGTTATACCCTCATAACGGAAAGACAGTAACTTCATCAAAATCCATCCCTTCTCATATATGTTCCCTGTACCCTCTTATTACGACAAATCACTCTGTTTATCCTCTTTATCCTACAAAACTTTTCCGTAGGTCCCTTTTCTCCATAGCCACTCAAGTGGACCCATTTTGAATTTGGATAACCATAACTCCGCAATAATTACTTGAATTGAAAATACGCCAACTGCAATCCACGTTCCTGTTACAAGATCTATTTTTCCATATAACCCAAATCCATAAGAATAAAAAATCGTCGTAGCGACAACGGACTGTGTAATGTATGTCGTCAGTGACATCCGCCCGACTTTTGCAATCGGTTTAAACACCGTTTTAAAAAGTGGTATTGAAAATAGATACAACATCACACCAACGTAACCCGCGGCTAAAATAACACCGCCAAAAGTATCTTGTATCATAACTACGTCCGCTGTCGGTTCCCCGATATACGGCAATGCTTTGAGCCAAATACCAAGCGCGAGCGCACCAACCGTTAAAGCTACAATTCGACCTTTTAATTCATTTGATCGTTCGACTATTTGCCATTTCGATAAGGCAACACCTATCATGATAATTGGCAAAACGATAAAAAATCCCATAAATGTACTACTAAAACCGAACACCAGCCATTCAAATAATCGAAAAACAAAAAGCTCGCTATATGTACCATATGCATATGCACTTATCGAAAGCTCGATTTGATGAATATCCGCATAGCCATCCATACCCGGGAGCAATTTAGTAATCACATAGAGTAAACTAGTCGGAACGATATATATTACCGCCGCAAGCGGCACTAACCACTTCGCAGGGATTCGAACTAAGGCAATAATAACAAATCCCATAATCGCATACGTGAACAAGACATCCCCGTACCATAAAAATAATGCGTGCAAGACCCCGATAAAAGCAAGGATTCCAAGTCGTCTTGCCGCTATCGGTGCGAATGGTAATCCGTTCGCAATCGATTTCTCATATTGCATATTCAAACCATAACCGAAAAGCATAGCAAATATCGGATAAAAACTACCTTCTACAAAAATATCAATCCACTTAAATGCCTCGGCATCACCAGGTGTACTAAACCAAGTGAATGGATCAAAGTAAAGATACGGCGAATGAAAATGAAGCATATTTGCGATAAAAATCCCAAGCAGTGCGAATCCGCGCATAATATCCAGCGTTTCGATTCGATTTCCTAGCGTAACTGGTGTTAACTTCAAATTTCTTCCCCCTGTATTTGCACAGTCCTGTTTCCGTCAAACAGATAGAGAACCATCTCTTTAATTTCTATATTAACAATCGCTTCAATAGCCTGCTTGTAAAGCATGAGCTGAATGCCATAACGCTGTTGCATTTCCTGCTCTATTTCCTGATCCGAACCGTAATGCCTACTTACCCGGTCCGTTTTATAATCAAGTAACACCCAACCATCAGCTTCTTTAAACAAACAGTCCGCAATTCCTTGCAAGATCTGATAATCCCCATCTCCGTCGTCATGTGCGTACGTAAACGGTAATTCACGGAAGGTTTTCTCTGCAATCATTAAACGTTTCGCAATTGAAGTCTGAAAAAATGCCGCAACGGAGCTTACATTGACCACTTTTGCTTCTTCTTTTGTCAGTAATTGTCGCGCTTCCAGGTCTTTAATAAGCCCTTCGACAGTTTGAACACTATGCGATTTCCGAATGTCGATATGTTGCATAATCGTATGCATAGCCGTTCCAATTTCCGCCGAGGACAATGCGCGTATCCTCATGAATTCGGGGCGGTCATGAAGATATGCAGTGCTTACTTCATCCCCATTTTCCATGAATGGATCTTCTTCAGCTTGTTCAAGTAACGCGAGCCTTTTTAATTCGCTTACCGTTTGTTTCGAACGCTTTGTTACGGAATTCACATGTGGATATGTCCAATCAAAACGACGTTTTACTTCAGCAAAGGCCTCTTCGTCCAGCTCTACTGGCACCCTTTCCACTTCTTCGACTTGCACTTCTTGAACAGCATCATAGACCGCCGAAAATGGAAGCGCATCGATTTTCCATTCAGAAGGGTTTTCGACGAACTGCCCCCCTTGAATCACACCGAACTTCCCAAATGCTTGATGTCTCGCGACTGAGGGACCAATCCAGTCTAAATACCCATTCGCACGGGACCGTGTATATTCGGGAAGCATTAACGCCGGATCAACCAATTGTGCATCTTGCCATTTCCCAATTTCTCTTTCAATATCTTTAACAGATGCAATAATTTGCAGATGCTCTTTCGCACGCGTCATCGCGACGTACAAAATACGCATTTCTTCCGCACGCATTTCCAATTCTTTCTTTTCTTTCATCGCAAGAAATGGTAGTGATGTATACGTGATTCGATTGTCGGGGTCAATTGCCTTCACTGCAAGACCGAAATGTTGATCAAACAAATACGCTTCATTGAAATCCATTTTATTGAACTTACGACCCGCCCCCGCAATGAATACGTACGGAAACTCCAAACCTTTTGATGAGTGAATGGTCATAATACGAACGACGTTTTCTTTTTCACTGAGTGAACGTGCTTCTCCAAGGTCATCCCCACGTTTACGCATCCGATCCACAAAGCGAAGAAAGCGAAATAGACCACGAAATGATGTTTTTTCATAATCAATCGCGCGGTCGTGAAGGGCACGCAAATTCGCTTGCCGCTGTTTGCCATTAGGCATCGCGCCAACGATTTCATAATAATGGGTGTCTGTATACACTTGCCAAATCAGTTCGGAAAGCGAACCACGCCTTGCAAGATTCCGCCACTCTTCAAATTGCCTATAAAACTTTTCCAATTTTTTCTGCGTTTCCGGCATTATTCCCGAACCGCCCGTACGTATGAACTTTTTCAATGCCTCATAAAATGGCTCGTTCGTTGCGGCTAGTCGTACTTGCGCAAGTTCGTTTTCCGTCATGCCGATAAACGGTGAACGAAGAACAGAAACCAACGGAATATCTTGATATGGATTGTCAATGACACGTAATGTATTTAACATAATCATCACTTCAAGTGCATCGAAATAACCACGAGATAATTCCGCATATCCAGGAATTCCCGCCAGTTTAAACTGTTCTACAATTTCACCCGACCACGTCATCGAACGCATTAAAATGACAATATCTCGGTACTCAAGTGGACGTTTTTTATCACTAAATGCATCCGTTACTTCCGCACCCGATGCCATTAATTCATTGATCTTCTTAATCATGAACCGTGCTTCTGCTTGCGAACTTTTCAAACTTTCATCCGGAACTTCTGCTGATCCATCGTCAATCATATCTTCTTCATCGTCTTCATAAAGAATCGTAAGCTCTGTCGAAATAGGCTTTTCAGGATACTGTGCGCCGTATTTCAATGCCGCCGCCTCATCGTATTCGATTTCACCAACACGCTTCCCCATTACTTGCGAGAAAATAAAATTCGTCGCATCCAGGACTTCTTTTCGACTTCTAAAATTGGCATTCAAATCGATTTTCAGTCCACCGTCATCCGTTAATCCTTTGAAACGATTGTATTTACCAAGAAACAGCATCGGTTCGGCAAGGCGGAATCGGTAAATGGACTGCTTCACGTCACCTACCATAAACAGATTGCCATCTTCTTCGCCGCCGCGTTTGACAAGCCGAACAATCGTCTCCTGTAACATATTTACATCTTGGTATTCATCGACAAGCACTTCCTCAAATCGATTTCGATAATCCAAAGCGATATCGGACGGCATAAGTTGCCCGTCTTCTTCTTTTGATAAAATCCGAAGCGCATAATGTTCAAGGTCCGAAAAGTCAACAATGCCTTTATCACTTTTCACTTTTTCATAACGTTCCCCGAAATCAATCACGAGGTCGACAAGTGTATGCATCGCCGGTGCCATTAAACGAATTTCCTCAAGTAAACGTGCGGGCGTTCTCGTAAAATAATCCTCTTTCAAGTCAGTGACGACCTTTTTCACAACATCGCGAATAGCTTTTGCCCGTTTGGCTAGTTCTTCATCACATGAATCTTTGCGAATCGTACCCGCCCTGACCCATTTCACCGTACCAAAAAATTCATAGGTTTCTTCCCATGTCCCCGTCGTAATACGCCGTATTGCTTCGTCAATCCACATTAAGTCAGTTTCCGCCGTCGTAGCAAGCGGTTCGGGTCCGTCTGGCATGAGTGCAATCCGTCTTAAATCTCCAGTTAGCGCCGCGGCTTCCTCAAGTGAATGACGAATGGATGTTTTTAGTGGCCCTATAAAATCGAGTTCATCAATTGATTCGACATTTTCGATTTCATACTGCGTCGGGATAAATCGCAACCATTCTTCAGGTAACGGATGCACCCGCGAATAGTCGTATAATCGATCAATTAGTGTTTCAATCTGACGATCATCCCGGTCCGATGAAAAGCTATCTGCAAGACGGTACATCGCTTCGGGATTTTCTGCACTATATGCCTTTTCCAATACGTCCCCAATCGCATCGTCTCGAAGCAATGCCGCTTCCGTACTGTCCACAAGACGAAATCCCGGATCGATATCAAGTAAATATGCATATTGCCGTACAACGTTTTGACAAAAAGAATGCAGCGTAGATATTTGAGCTTTATTCAACAAATTTAGTTGTCTGCGCAAATGGACCGACTCTGGGTTTTCCGTAATCGCTTCTTCAAGCGCTTCCGCCATTCGATGTCTCATTTCAGCAGCAGACGCATTTGTAAACGTCACAACGAGCAATTGATCCACATCGATTGGATTTTGTTCGTCGATTACCTTTTCAATCATTCGGGTGATAAGTACTTTCGTCTTTCCCGACCCTGCGGCTGCAGAGACAAGTATATCTTTACCAGACGCCCAAATGGCCGTCCACTGGGCATCCGTAAATGTAAGCCCCTCAGGTTTCACGGGTATGTTCATCATCCGCACCCACCTCCTTACGCATTTTTTCAAGCGACTCGTCCGCATCCATTACATCATAGGATCTGTACGCATGGACCGGATCTGTCTCGTCAAACTGACAAACCGGACGATATGCACAATACTCACACGGCATCTTATCACGCAGTTTGTACGGGTAGACTCGTGTATCTCCTGCAAGCATCGCATTTCCAGCCATTTGATGTCTTGTTCTGACATATGAACGCATCATTTGCATATCGTCCTTCGACACAACTTTCGACGCTTTCGTAAACGTTCCATCTTTTTTAAATCCCGCTGGAATAATCGATGACGACTGGTTAATATCCGCATCCATTCCTTCGACAACATTCGGAAGGTCAAGAAGGTAGCCTTTCATCTTAAATGATTTCGCAATTTCCTCTTCTAACGATGCCAGCGAAAGTTCTGTTCCTGGACGAATCATCGGATTATGGACATGCATATACAAAACCCCGGCTGGATCCGCATACACTCCGAGCCAATCATCCGCATTTTCCAACGCGACATCTAAATACGTCATCATTTGAAGAGACAAGCCATAATAAACTTCAGACAAATCGAGCGCACGTGCAGAAGACTTATAATCGACGACACGAACATAGCTTTTTCCATCGATTTCCGTCGCATCGATGCGGTCAATCCGACCACGCATCTGCATCGTATCCCCTCGGCGAAGCGGGATTTTCAACGAAGGTAATTCCTCACCCGGTCCGAAAGCCGCCTCGATTGCAACCGGTTTAAACCGGGTCGATTTCGCTTGCGTATTGAGTGAATAAATCGTCCGTTGAATAATCCGCGTCAGCTTCCGTTGAATATAGACATATCGATTCGTCGACAATAAAATGCGGTTAAAGAAATACGGTGATAGATCTTCAACGGCATCCTGCGCCAACTTCCAACATTCTTCCCTTGTAAGTTCTGCCCATGATTTGTTAAGCCGCATCACTTCGTCAGACACCCATTTCAATGCCGCATGAAATAGATCTCCGATTGCTGGTGCTTCCAATGTATACTCCGACCGTTCACGAAGACCAAGTCCATACGATGCGAAATGTTGAAACGGACAACTATAATACGACTCAATCCGCGAAACACTCGAAACAAACGATTCTCCGTATAAGCCCGCCGTCATTTCAGGTCGAAGTCGCTCCGTTTCTCCACGCCCTTCCATAGCTCCAATAATTCCTTTTGAAATGGAAGACCAATACAAATCCTTTTCATAATAAGCAAGCACCGCTGTCCACTTCGGAGATAACTCACCCAACATTTGTACTTCCCTTAGTTTCATCGCAACATACGGTAAAGCCGCACGCGGATGACTTATATAATCAAAGGCATTTTCTTCGTCAGGCAGTTCGGACGGATCTGTTACTGCGTACATCGTTTTCGTACCGGGTAGAAGTTGCTGAATTCGAGTAATATACAACGATGGAATAAGTGCTTTTCCTTCTTCGTCGGCAACTGGATAAGATACATATAGACGCTCTCGCGGTGCTGTAAACGCTCGATACGCCATAAATGTTTCATCCATCAGCTTCATTTTTGAAGTCGGCGCCAGCTCAAATCCAATTTCACTGAACCACTCCCGGTCCACATCCGACAAGATCCCTTCATTGTCAATGCGCTGTGGAAGCACACCGTCATTCACCCCAAGCACATAAACAACGTCAATATCCATTAAACTTGAAATCTCGATCGTCGAGACAGTCACTTGATCAAGTGAAGGAGGAATTCTTGTAAACTCGAGCGAATCGAAGCCTTCATCTAAAATACGGGCCGCTTCTTTTGAATTCATCTTTTTGTCGCCAAACATAAGTACAAACTGATCCAATACGTTAATCCAACCATTCCACGCCTGTTCGTGCTCCGTGGCTCCAAGAAGACGCCCCGCACGTTCTTCTTCCGCACGTAAGTCAATAATCTTATCGTAAATACGCAGCTTTTCCATAAATACAAACAGGGCTTCCGCAACGTCTTGTCCATTTTTTGACTGCTTCACTTGTTTTTCAAAGACGCTAAGCGGCTCCCGTAACTGATTGCGAACTACATGCAAGTCGAGTTCCATCGCTTTTTCGTCGTCCGTTTGTATATCCGAGTACAGCTCAAGTCCACGATACTTCTTCACTTTCCAACGCGCATCATCATACCAACGGGCCCCATAAATTCCATGCGCAAGCACATAGTTTTCAAGACGATCCGCTCGGTCACGCCATAATTTCTTATCTTCTCCGTGTGGAAAAAACAAATCGGTCTTCACTGCACGAAATACCGACTCGTACGACCAACCCGACGTCACTGCTTCCAAAACCGATCGTGAAAACTCGATAAGTGGATGATGCAACATCGGTTTCTTCCGACTTATAAAGACCGGAATATCGTAATGTGGGAAAATAGTTTCAATCAACTCATCGTATTTTTCCGGTTGTCTATACAATATGGAAATATCTTTATATCTTTTGCCATCCATCATAGATTTACGTATACCACGTGCGACAGCATGTATTTCCGCACGACGGTCTCCTGCTTCAATCAGTTGTATATTTCCTTCCGACACTTTTTGCTGTGCGGGATAATGGTCAAATTCTGCCTCCATATGACGTAAATCATCGTTTTCGAATCTTTTTGTCTCTGTCATATATACATCTTCTTCAACAGCAATCGATTCATCGCGTGCAATTTCCCGCAGACGAAGTGATGTCCGAACCGGATTAAAAAACAATTCATGTTCTGCAAATCCGGCCGTTGCGTCTTCCATAGGTAAAACAACGGTAATTCGATTGGCATGCTTCATCAGTTCCCCAATGATTTCATATTCTCGTGTCGTGAAGTTTTCAAATCCATCAATGTAAATATCTGACCCTTTTAAAACTTGCGCATGTTTGATTTGCGAAGAAAGGAGAGCCAGATGGCCTTCACTATCGACATAAGTCGTTCCAAGTCGTTCTTCGATTTTAGTGAGAAGCAGTTGCAAATCACTCGCTTTGTCAAGTAATGTACGCGGTGCTTTGGCAACTTCTAATGATTTATATAGCTCATCCATCGCTTCAACGTCCAAGCAATAACGGCTAAATTCTTTTAGTAAATCCCCAATCTGTTCTGTGAAGCCTCTCTTGCTTGCTGCTTTTCTAAATAACTTAAATTCATCTTGATTCTCTTCGAGCACACTTCGTACAAGCATTCGATAACCAAATCCATCGACTTCTTTTCGGGTAATGCCACCCGCTTCTTGTAGCACACGCCACGCAAGTCGTTTAAACGTAGACACTTGTGCACGAATAATTCCTTTCAATCCAAAATTGACAGACAAACTATGCTCTACCGAAAAAGACATCTGGTCAGGTACAATGACAAATACCGGAGCGCCCAAAGGATCTTGTTCAAGACTTCGTGCAATTTCCTGTTGAATGAACATCGTTTTTCCAGACCCGGACCTACCGGTTATAAAACGTAATGACATACAGTTCACTTCCTTTCCAAATAAAAAATCCTATAACCCTTTCTATCTATTGTACGTGAAAATAGATAGAAAAGGGTTACAAGGATAATCAAGTCCATTAATTTTCATCGGGTTGCGTAGCAGATAGTGATTTAAATTCTGCTTCTACTTTTTTATTGAGTCGCAATTCAATCTGCTTCCCAACGAACCAAAGCAGGACAATTACAAAGATAACAATGGCTGTCCGTATTGGTTGGGTAAGCAACGCTTTCAAATCGTGGCCAATATAGCTTATTGTAAAGATCATAACGAATTTCCCTGCCATAAGCGTGACGAGATAATACTTTTTCTTCATGTCCGAAAGTCCGGCAACGAGATTGACGAGTGCAGACGGTGTAAAAGGGAAACAAATCAGAAGAAATAAAGGCCCAAACCCATTTCGATCCACCCACTTAATAAGCGTCTGGACACGCGCACTTTTCGTCATAAACCGAAGAAACCGATTACGTCCATACTTTCTGATGAGCAGGAAGACTACATACGAACCGGCAAATGTGCCGACCCATGATAAAACGAAACCATACCACAGTCCATATGCACTTGCATTTGCAAAGACGAAAATAAATAACGGTAAAAAAGGAAGAAACGATTCGATAAAAGGAAATAACAAACCAATTAACGGGCCTAGTGCCCGATAATGCTCAGATATTTCAATAATTTTATCAACATTAAACCATTCGCTCATTTTTCAACACCCTCACTTATTCTTACTGGAAAGTATGTCCAACTAACCTATTAAAATATACATTTAGAATCTTCTCTTATGTCTCTCCATTAAAACATGAATATGGTGTATAATCATCTAAACTATCTAAGAAAGATGTGACATTATGCGGAACAATCAATTTTTATCGGGATTAAAAGCTGGACTGAGTATTGCCATCGGATACTTTCCGATTGCGCTGACCTTTGGTTTACTCGCAAAAACAGCTGGCTTGTCGATTATTGAAGCGACTGCTATGAGTATATTCGTCTACGCTGGGGCAGCCCAATACATATCACTTAGCCTAATCGCAGCGGCTGTAGATCCGCTTTTAATCGTTTTGAACACATTCATCGTCAACATTCGTCACTTTCTTATGACGGCATCGCTCAACGAAAAGATGCAACCAGAGAAAAAATGGATCAAATCGATTTATGCTTTTGGAATTACCGATGAATCTTTTTCGGTACTTGCGACGACTGTAAAAGGAAAAATTTCGACAGCCTTTGCATTCGGTGTCACACTAATCGCCTATGGAAGTTGGGTTAGCTTTACTGCAATCGGCCATATAATCGGTGCTAATTTACCAACTTTTTTACAAGCAGCTATGTCCATAGCACTTTATGCAATGTTTGTAGGACTGCTTGTGCCTTCGATGAAAGGCAATCGTAAAGTCATTATGCTTGCCGCGCTTGGTGCAGCGATTCACTGTTTCTTTTACTTCACAGGAACCTTGTCCACAGGTTGGGCAATTCTCGTTGCGACCCTTGCCTCTTCAATTATAGTAGAACTTATTTATTCAAAAAAAAGAAAAGCGGCTGAAGTAATGTACATGCGGAAGGAGGAATTATGATGGGACCAGCCTATTGGTGGATGCTTTTCGGAATGGCGCTTGTCACGTATATTCCACGAATGATCCCGCTGACATTTCTTGATGGAAAAGAATTACCTTCGCTCGTTTCGGCGGTTTTAAAAAATATTCCTTATGCTGTTCTTGGTGCACTTATTTTTCCGGCAATTTTATTTGTACAAGAAGGTAATATTTTATTCGGCGTAGTCGGCGCTGGTGTTGCTTTCCTAATCGCTATTGTTGGTGGCGGCGTCATGTCCGTCGTACTTGGTACAATTGGTGTGTTAGCTGTCTATAGTATGTTTATGTGAAAAGGCCGCGGACAAGCGGTCTTTTTCTTACGTTCAGTCAAGTTAAAAAACCACCCCATTTAGGGGCGGCCGATTGTTTCACATATTTTTTCTAGCTTTTTCAACCATTCGCTTCGCATACCAAAAGCCGATCGTGAGCGACAACGCATCCGCCGCATAAAGAATCCAGTCATGCGTATAACCCGCGTAGACCGATGCGGCAATAAGTGCTACCGTTAAAATAAGTCCAACAATATGATGGAATGTAACTCTCGTAAAAAGAATAACAAGAAGCCCAGGCAAGAAAAGGGCCATTAGTAACTTTGTTTCAAATAATTCCATTGTAAGCATTCCTTCCAAAGTAAACCATTTATCGGACGACGAGAAGCCCTAAGCGATGATGATCATGCCGGAAAATGACTTGTTGCATAAGACGGACTTCCCCGTCGCGACCAAGGACTTGTAAACGACAATGAGCAGCATTTACTTGAATAGCGGCATACAACTCTTTTTCATTACTTACTTGGCGCCCATTTACGGCACGTATACACTCACCTGTTACGAGACCCATTTTCTCCGCGGGCGAATTAGGAATTATGCCCGCGATGACAACACCTTTTGAAATTGGTGCAACCGCAAAGGCTCCTATCCTTTGCCCCACCGCAGTCTGGATGGATATAATGGCTCTACCAGCGACACCAATTCCCAATGCTGCCCAGCCCAACATAGGCATCCATAGTGCGGCGAAACCAACAGCGATTACAACAACCCCTACAAGTGCAATTGCTCGTCCCATCTTTGGAAACAACAGATCGGCGTACGTTGAGCGTGCCACTTGTGAAAATCCTATAATAATAGGCACTGGAACGAATGTAAACAATGTTTCGCCTAGCGTAAACTGTGGCCAATACGGAACATACGCGGAAATCATATCACCGGGAATAAGAAATAATACAGGCAGTAACCAAAGCCGCTTCCCTTTATATGCAACTGCTTGTAATCCACGCTTTGTATTCATAAAAAAAGGTGATGCATTTTGTGCAACGTAACGATTGATTAAACGCCCTTCCACAACGAGGAGAAGCCCCGCTATTACGGGAACTGTTATCGCAAGTTCACCAAAAAGGTCAACCTTCCCGGCCACCCATCCAAGATATGTAAACCCACTTGCATACTCTCCTAGAAAGTATAGCGCAATAAAAGCGCCCGCTGCAAAATAAATCGGTGATGCAATTTTATAATAAAATGTAATCAGAGCAATCATTGCGGCTACGACAAATAAAACAAGCCACCCTGGATCGACAACCAAACCCGTAACTAAAATAACAACGGATAATATAAAAGCATAGAATAAAGATTCAGATACAAGAAGTTTCAATTCTGTTAATCCTGGAAGTAAACGTATGTTAAAGCTACGTCTTTCCCGTTTCACACGATAATAACCAAGCAATACCGCAGCCAAAAGTGCCATAATAAATATCGGGTTCAAGAAAAAAAACGCGACCGCTTGTAATAAATCCGATACTATTTTCTCCTTCACAAATCGTCACCTCACACTCTCCAACAACATCATTACTATCTATTGTATCAAAAGAAGCATCTATAATGCGAATACAGACTTGAATTTTTCGATAGTAAGTACAGAAAAGCACAAGTACCTGATCAGCTCGTGAAGGAAACAAAAGAATCCTTTGTTACAACATTTAAGGATACAAAAAATCCGACGCTAGGCCGGATTCCTTTATTTTGAAATTACATGATGGATATAACCAATAGCCATCTGTAATTGAGCATCATTGTCGATATCATTTCTATACTTTTCTACTTCATCTTTTAACGCCTTGAAAAAGTCTCGATCCATTACACCACTAGTTTCAGCCTTTGAATCACTTTGAAACTCTTTAATTGCTTTCTTAGTACCCTTATCAAAATAACCATCTTCACGTCCTAGGCTGTAACCAAGCCCAATAAGTAAACGTTGGCCGTACGCAACATCGTCATTAAAATCTCCTTCTTTGAACTCCTCGGAAACTAATCTGATATGCTCCTCGAACAACCCACTTTGCTCAACTAAAAGATCGGCTTGCACACCTTTCCCATGAATCCAAGTCTCTTTCGGCGTTAGCCATTTCGCAGTGGATAGCTTCATCTCACCGCCATTTGAAATATCCATCGTTTCCTGCACGGTTCCTTTTCCAAAGCTCGTTGTTCCTGTAATATATCCTCTTTTTAAATCTTTCATCGCCCCACTTAACACTTCACTTGCGGAGGCACTGCCCTTATCTTGCAATAATACGATAGGTATCTTTTTTAGCTTTTCATCAAATACGCGTTTTTCCGATTTTTCAACTACAAGCGGTGTCATGATCCCTTTTGCATCTTGCATAAATGCAAAAACCGTATCTTCCACCAGCAAACTACCGGCAATTTCACCCACACTGTGCAAATAACCCCCAGGGTTCCCACGAACATCGATTATAAGAGCCTCTGCGCCCTTTTTGAGAAGCTTATCCGTTTCATTCTGCCATTCTTTTGCCGTTTCTTCTCCGAACGTTGTAATCGATATGTAACCGACTTTTCGCTCGTCTCGTTCAATTATATCTGATGCTACCGTTATCATAGAAATTACTTCGCGCGTAACTGTCAGCTCCAAATGTTCCCCCAAGTCGGGTCTGAAAATTGTCATCGCCACCGTTGTCCCTTTTTTCCCCCGAATACGCCCAACAACTTCTTTTAATGTGTCGCCCTCCAACCTTTCCCCATCAATGCGCACAAGTTCATCATATGGACGCAAGCCCGCTTTTTCAGCCGGGGATGATTTCACTGGAGCTACAATAACAAACTTTCCGTTGGTCCTAGTAATCTCCGCCCCAATTCCAATTCGCTCTCCTGCAAGCGATTCCCTATGTGCGGCCGCTTCTTCCCCCGTCAAATAAGTGGAATACGGATCGCCAATCACATCTGCCATTCCCCGTAAAGCACCTTCAACAAGCTTTTCACTTTTAACTGGGTATACGCCTCTTTTTTGAATAAGCGAAAATGCTTCATCGATTACTGGAACTGTACTTACTGTTTGTTCTTCGTTTTTTCCTTTCCCAAGCACACCGTCTACGATTAAAAAGACCGCTACTGAAGCAATTAGGAATAACAAAATGAAAAAAAACCGGCTTTTGCGTATAATATTCCCTCCTCCATTCACTATATGAACAGAAAAAGAACATTACGACAGCATAAACCGGCTTCTCTTAATTCAAACTATCGACATAACTTTTGATTGTCTTTTCATCCATTGGCTTCATAAGCTTATGGGCAATCGTTCCGTCCGTATTTAGAAAATACGTCGTTGGGATTGCCAGTATTTCATATGTATCCATAACAAGACCATCCGTATCTAAAGGTACAGGAAAAGTAAGCCCGTATGCGCTCACAAACTCCTCAATACCTTTAATCCCTTTTCGTTCTTCGCCCATTAAATTCACCGCGATAATTTCAACATTATCTTCCTCTTTGCTTTTCTTGTAGTAATTTTCCATATGTGGCATTTCTGCTTTACACGGTCCACACCAAGATGCCCAAAAGTTTAAAATCACTTTTTGTCCTTTGTAATCCGACAACTTTACGAGATCCCCGGAAAGCGTTTCAAGTTCAAAATCTGGAAGTGTATCTCCTTCTAAAAATCCAACCTGTTCATCTACCAATCCCGTTACTTCTTCAATCGGTTCCGTCTCCTGTAAATTCGATTTTACAGTTAGTACAATCATCGTACCAATAACAAAAGCTGTAAGTATAATTCCTAACGTCTTTTTATTCACACTTGTCCCTCCGTTTCACGCCAACTAAATAAAATACATGCAAAATATATGCCAAGACCTACCGTCACTGTAAATGGTGCTCCCGTTAGTCCACCAACTTGAAAAGCAGCAACAAATAGATGAATCGATACGAACATTAGTACAAGTTGAAATGGCCATACAACCGACTTTTCAATATTCACCCAAAGAAATAGAAGGAATGTAGTAAACATAGCGACGGTCACTAGCTGATTGACAAATCCGCCTTCATTCAAAAATACCATCATTATTTGATAGACCGCTTGGACAATTACAACGCCCGTAAATAGCGCGGCTATATTAGTTATTGTAAATTTTTTTCTTTTCATTTCAATAAAAATTCTACCGATAGCCGCAACAAGTCCGAAATAGAAACCTACAAGTCCACCATCAAAATAAATAATAGATAATGGTGACTTGATAACAGTACTAAAATCAGTCAGGATGACACTTAACTTCCAAACGATAAGTAAGTAAAAGATTGCATCCCCAAAAAGATCAGCAATTTGTTTTCCAAATCGGGCACGGACTGCACTATATGCAATAACAAACGCGGTAATGAGAGCAATCCAAATGGAAGGTACTGAAAACGTACCAATAATAAACGTTTTTGTAACGGGCATTTGCTAGTTGCTCCTTTGACTTTGTATACTATTTATCGTATCGAATGATGTATTCCATTGCGACCTATTTGCCCCAATTAATAACGATTAGAGCACTAATGTGTATATATATTGAACATATAAATATAAAAGGCATTCACAAAGCGCTGTAGCCGGCGCAATCGAAAATAAAAAGCCCGCCATCGGTTCCGAGGTGATGTGACCCCTTAAAGTTAGAGTTTTATATTAAGCAGCTTGTTGGCTGGTGTGAAGACGGTATTGTACCGGACTCATGCCCGCCAATTTCTGTTTGATTCGTTTGTTATTATAGTAATGAATATACAATTCGATATCACTTTTTAG